>CAYZYB010000633.1:0-3870 GCA_964481505.1 uncultured Planctomycetaceae bacterium
CTGCTGCTGATCTTTGCCACCGCCCTGAGCTTCCATGTATGGTTTAAACACGTCTTGCAACAACGACGAAACGGCTTCAACGTCTGCATGCTTCACCATAATCTGCCGCGGCTGCATGTCTTTCAGAGACTGGGGAAGGTCGTTCGAATCCAGTACTCGCAAAAATACCAACGCATCCTTAATCAGCGACTGCGGACCGGTGATAAACAGGGAGTTCGTTCGAATGTCGGGAATGATCCTCAACTGTGAAGAACTTGCTCCCAGGCCACTCAGCCCCGTCATGTCCATCAGGCTGCTGCCCATATTCCCCAGACTGCTTCCCAGGCCTCCAAGCATGCTGCTGCTTGCCCCCACACTGACCGATGAAGTGGCAACAGAACTGCTTGGGAAAAACTGCGACAACATGTCGGCCGCTTCCAAAGCATCCGCGGCTTTCAGGTAGACGACAGTGTACTCCGGCTTCATGGGAAGCGACTGATGCAGAAAGTCGAGCAGGTCTTCGAGTTCGTCGAGCTGCGATTCGTCTGCCGCCGACAGGATCAGATCGTCTCCAAGCAATTGAATAAAGACGCCCGAATCGGATCCGCGCTGTGACTTTTCGCCTCGATTCTGGGGATCCCACGACCTGTTCTGCTGCGGAGGCTGGGTTGCTGCTTCTGCGGTAGCTGGCTGAGCTGCGTTTTGCATTGCGGTCGTGAGTGCTTCCGGCTGCTGCCAGCCCCAGGCCCGCCGATTCGATTGACTCTTGAAGACAGGCGACTGGCGCCGTGAGAGATTGTCGTCATTGGAATTCTCCGGCTTTTCAGCTGGAGCAGGCCTCTTGCCGGGGCGATCAAACTCTTCCTCCGGCGTTCGGCGGCTTCCGATTGGACTTGTTTCGTTGGGAATCACGATATTGATTTTTGTTTCCTGCTGCGACTTCCACTGCTGTTGAAGCACTTCCAAAAACTGCTCCGGGTTGCGGCCCTGCAATGAGAAACGTCTCACCAGGCCACCATCGCCGCGATCGCGAATTCCAGTTCCGTCTTCTCCAAGGTCGGCCAACACCTGTTTGATTTGCGCAATCTGATCCACGCTGCCTCGAACGATCAATCGCCGACCGTACAGGTCTGTTTCGATTGTGGGGGCTTCAGCTCCATCCGCATAAAACAGAGACCGCAGTGTGGCAGCCGCGGACAGCGGGTCCATCTGAGCCAATTGAATCACGGCAACTGAACCACTGACTCCGCCACCATCCAGTTGACGAATCAAAGCGGCCACTTCTTCGTGCTGCTTTTGACTCGCAACGATATGAATCGTGCCATTGTTGCCATCTTCATTCACAACATTCACACCAGGAATGTTCATCGCTCCAAGCGTCTTGGTGACTTCGCGAGCATCCGCGGAACTCACTTTGTAAACCTCAAGGTACGACCCGCGCCGTCTGCCATCCAGAGGATTTCCCGCGGCATCTTCGTTGACGTCAAGAGCCTTCAGGATCGTTTCCACCAATTCGTGCTGCTTTGCTGTTCCGGTCACCAACAAACTGTTCAAACGCATGTCTGATGCAATTTGGACCGCAGGTTCCGAAGAAGACGCAGCCGGAGCGGGCGTTCCACCACGCTGCGGTGACTGGGTGCGAGAGAATGCCTGCGAACGTGCCTGGCTACGCCGTTGTTCTTCTGCCGCGGAACTGACGTTCTGCACATTTTGTCGCATACCGAACTGAGTCAGTACTGCAATTTCCGCTTCTTCCGCATCCATATTCACCAGGTGATAAGACTTAAACATCAAGGCATCCGGCTTGGCCTTCGACATCGCTTCGGTCAGAAAACCCTGAATCCTCCGAAGATTCGCCCCAACGTCTGTGATGATCAACAAGTGAGAATCAGTCAGTGCCACCAGGCTACCGAGCGGTCCAAGAATCGCTTCTACTTCCTGAGCGACTTTGCCCGTATCCATGCCATCGACTGAGATACGGAAGTTTGCAAGTTCGTTGTTGCCGACGGTCAGTTCTTTGCCGACCTTTAGCAATTCTTCTTCCGTCACATCGCGAATCAGATACGGCGGAATACCGTTATCTGTGTTCATGACGATCAAAAAGTTGTCGTTCTCGACCATCACGAAGCCTTTGCGGTTCAGATAGCCGTTCAAAATATCCAACGTCTGTCGCGCTGTGTAAGCATTGTCGTCGTAGTGGCTAAAGGTACCCGGCGGTATCTGATTCAGATCGAGGGTCAAGCCCGCTCCGTCAGCGTACATCTGCAGGACCGTTTCCCATTGTTCGTAGCGAAAGTTGAAACGAAATTCGGAAACTCGTTTCGAAGAACCGGCTTCGCCACCACCAAATGTCCCGATAGCCTCGACACCCTCCGGAGGTTGATTCATCGCCGGATCTGCAGCGTTGCTTCCCGCGGCCGCGCTCGATACATCTGTCGGTGCCTGCCCATAGTTTGACTCGCCTTCAAATTTTTTGCGTTGCTCTGACGTCATGTTCGCCATGAACTTCGCCTTCCAGTCTGCAGCAAATTTATCGCGTGCTGCGTCGTCTGCATCACCCAATGCTCGAGCCGCCGATCTGTATGCAGAGGCAAGGTCAGAAAACTTCTTAGCCTGTGCTTCGTCGATGCCATAGTCTTTCGCGACGCGGGGGTCTGAGAAAACTCGAACGCCCGTACTTCGAAGAAAAATACCGCGCAACATTTTCCGCTGCGTTTCGTTGAGAATCGTAAGCGCCTTCGATTTGGTTTCTGCAACCTTCGCCTTGACCGCTGCAAACATTTCTTTCTGCACGGCACTCTTTTTGGCAGAATCTGAACCGGCTTCTGAAATCCGCTTCATATACGGCTCATAGAATTCTTTATCCGGTCGAGAAATCTTCAGCACGGCTTCCAGATCAGCCGCCTTGTCGCCGCTGATCCCCAATTCTTCCCGAACAGATTCTTCGCGCAGAAGTTCAAGCTCTGAAGCAGAACGCTGAGCCATCGCCGGGCAGCCGGTTGCCAGGATCATGGCAAGCGTCAGGAAGAGCCGTGTCGTTTGGCGAAGGATTTTGATCATCGAAGATTGGCCGTCGAAAGTATGGCTGGCTTGCGGGAAAGAATCGGAGCCCCAAACGGAGTTTCGATCGCGTAAAAACCCGAAAACACCAATTATCCATTATGGCGTCTCGTATTCGAACCCGTGTGCATGGATTAAAGAGTCTCTGTATTTCCCAAAATCGTCGCAGAATCGCTGTATTCTTCTGCATGACCGCTATGTTGCAAGGGAATAAGCGACCGCCTGTGGAACGTAAGGATTTTGACAGTCCACATAGCGAATTCCAGGATTCTGTTCGCGACAGGAAGCGTGACAATTTGCAGCAAAACAAGTAACCAGCAGATTTTGCTCGGAATTGTTGCCCGAACCGACAAACTGGTCGATACTTTACATCGCATCGGGTGTTCAGGTCTGCAGGGAGTTCCACGCGCTGAAGTCCCTGAAGCCACATCAACCCATACAATCAGAACACCAGCCATACGTTCAATTCGCCCGTAATTCACGGAACGACAAAATGAATAAGTTACTGACAGTGCTCTTCGTCGCACTCATAACAGTTTCGATGTCCGCAGAATCATCCGCTCAGCGCGGTGGGCGCGAGCGAGGCGGTGGCGGTGGAGAACGCGGAAGACGAGGTGGCGAGAGAGGTGGACCGGGCGGCGGAGAACGTGGCGGTCCCGGCGGTGGAAGAGGTGGCAGCGAAGGCGGAGAGCGTGGCGGTCCCGGCGGAGAACGCGGTGGTCCCGGAGGCGGACGTGGCGGTTCCGGTGGCGGACGTGGAGGTTCTGGTGGACCGGGCGGTGGCGGTGCGACACGCGGTGGATTCGGTGGCGGTCCAACACGCGGTGGAAC
>CAYZYB010000634.1:0-3867 GCA_964481505.1 uncultured Planctomycetaceae bacterium
GAGAGACTTGCTGCCGCGAGTGATCAGGCACCTGCTAGTTCAGCGAAAATCGATTCAACAGAATCCGGGCCACTCGGGGATTATTGGACGGAACCTCCGGGATGGTGGGAACCACCGAATCGCACGGCAACGAACGATTCCCAGCCAGTTTCATCTGTCTCAGAGGAGTCGGCCACCACACCCGAATCCACTGTCGAGACTGTTGGGGACAACACTGGGCTGATCGTAGAGATCGATCTGCCTGATGATTTCACATCGGCGGAAGTCCGGGAACTCGTCGCCGCGGTGGGCGATGGGCTCGACGAAGTTTATCAGGGCTTCGGTGGGCGAGGACTGACCGTCAAGGATGTGGAAATCGAAGAATGCGTTGACGCTCCCGTTCCTGTGGATGGGGATTGAGGGAGCAAGCCATGAGCAAACGCAAACTCAAAATCAAGCTGTCGCCAGACGAAGCAGCCGACCTTCGTGCCGTGCTGGACGCGACCAAAGGGGCCGCCGACGAAGTCGTGCAGCAGATCGTCATCGACTTTGTCGCCAAAGTTCGCGAACAACGTCGGGCAGAAGAAGCTTCGCCTTCCGATGACGAGTCACCTCCCAATCCGCTCGCTCTGGAGAAGCTGGAATCCGATTCTCGTAAGGCAACCAAAGAACGTCTGGAGGCCAAGCACCAAGTGGAAGGTGTCGCCGAAGGTCTGCAGCAGGTTCTGGAACGACAACAGATCGATCTCACTCCAACCTCCGTCGCCGCCGCACTTGCCGAACGCCGCAAAGGGGAATCCGTCGGAGCTGGCCTAAAAAAGCTGACAACGCCGTTGACGAAAGTCATCGACGCCGGTGGAAAGATTGTCCTGTCTATCGGCAGCATGGTTACGGAACCCGCCGGTGATGGAGATCGACCGTGAGTGCTCCGACTGAGCCCTCTACGGATCGCGATCGCCTGGAGAAGAAACATCAGGCCTCCATCGACTTCTTCAAACACCTGACCACACTGTCCAGCGGTGCCATTCTGCTGACGGCCACTGTCTACGATAAGCTCAAGGAGCTCTTCAACGATCCGCACGGCATCGTGATTTGTATCGTGATGTTTCTTGTGGCTCTGGTGTTTTCACTGGTCGGCCACGCCATCCTCGTCTTCAAATTCGGAGCCACGCCGTCCTCCTCAATTAAGAAAGGGGTTGGAGCTTGTCTGCTGGTGTCGGGCTTAAGCTTTTTGTCCGCGGTCATTTGGTTCACGTGGATGGTCATTGCGGCCTGAATGACTGACTCTATTGCTCGGTCAACGTCAGGCGCTGTTAAGCCGCAGTGAAGTAGGGCCGGTTCCCACCGGCCGCATCACGCTGGGTTCGGCCGGTGGGAACCGGCCCTACTCGATCGTGTGGTGCGTGATGGCTAAGTAGTCGTCATCGTTCTGCATGACGGGCCATGGACTCTGCCGGTTGCGGACCTGGAAATCTCCCACCCCAAACGCAAAAACGGGGCCGCCACTGATAGTGACGACCCCGTTTTGTTGATCGTTGAGGACGAAATGTTCTCACAAGTGTCCGAAAAGCTCCTCCGACAGGACTCGAACCTGTGACCTAGTGGTTAACAGCCACCCGCTCTACCAACTGAGCTACAGAGGAATGTTGTGAAGGGATGGGGAACCAGATGTTCGTCCAGCCGAGCACTTGTGGGAAGTTAGCGTTCCTGCGAGATTGATTCAAGGGTGTTTCCGTTGCTTCTGAAATCTGATCCGGTTCTGTCGCTTTTCCAGCCGCAGAAAGGCAGATTCTGCCGACGGTTTCAACCAGCTCGGCAATCAGGACACGTCACGCACGATCTGGTTCAGTGGTTTTCCGGATTCAATTTTTGGTGCTCTGGGCGAATCGTTCCTGCTGTTCGGCGAAGTCGATTCGGCTCTGCGCACCACGATGAATGACGAGACGGTAACGGAGATGGGTCTCCAGTTCTGTCGGTAACGTTATCGAGGAGGCTCCTGGATAGGCGGCATTCTGCATGCTTCGCTGGGAACGTAAAATCCATGGTTCGGGGAAGCCGGGGTTTGCCGGATGCGTGAGAATTGTCAGTCCCCAGCTGGAGTTGGAAACATCCATCCATGGTCCTGCTTTGATGGGGAGTTTTTTTGGTTTCAGCTTTCCTGTCGAAGATCGGAAGACCTGGTCTTTCGAAAGTTTGATGCGTGGGGAAAAACCGCCGTAGCCTTTGGCGTCTTCTGAACCGCCAATCTTTACGTTTGGCAGGAGAGCTTTCAGGCGAATGTCGAAGTCGATTGAGCGATGGGCGTTGGCGACCGGATGAACGGTGATGGTTGTGCGCTCGCGAACCACGGCGATGGGATTGCCGCCGGGGCCGACGAGAGCGGGGGACTTCCACACGAGTTGTGTTGCAAGTGCGGCAGAACCGCCATCGTTTCGGCTGGCTTCTGACGATTCGATTTCCCAGATAAAGTCTTTGCACAGCCAGGAATCTCCAAGGCGGACGTCGCCAGCCGTGACCTGATGCCAGGCCCAGAAGATTCCGCGGTGGTGTTTGTGGTCATCCGGAAAGTCTTCTGTGATGACTTCTCCGTCAAGATTGTAGAGCGGGTGGATGTAGTTGTTGCGGGGCCATTTGTTGTTGAGAGATTTTGTTCGAAGCTGATACTGGAGGACTGGTTTGCCGTCTTCGGAAACCAGAAAACCGTCGTCGTTTTCAGCGATCGTGAGTGGGAGGCTGGGCGTTTTCGCATCGTCTGCGATGACCGGTGTTGCTGTCGCGAAAGCCAGCAGCAGTGGAAGCAGGATTTGTTTCAGGCCGATTTGCATGTTCATGGCGTCACTACGTTGGGCTGTTGGATTTTGATTGGTAACGTTGAGGAACGGGCCGCAACAGCAAAGGGTTTGCGTTCGTGAAACAACGTTTTTCCAGCCGTATGTTCCTGGAAGAACGCGAAATGTCGGTCATTGGAACTTCGACCACTCCTTCATCGTAGCTTTGCATGAGTCAGTTTTCTTTTCATCTTGAGAATACCGATACCGAAACTTCGGCACGAGCCGGACGCTGGGTGACGCCACATGGTCCGGTGGAAACTCCGGCCTTTATGCCGGTGGGGACTCTGGCGACTGTTAAAGGGCTGCTGCCCGAACAGTTGAAGTCGACGGGCGCCCAGATGGTGCTGTCGAACACCTACCATTTGGCGTTGCGGCCGGGGTCGGAGATTGTGCGAGATCTTGGCGGGCTGCATCGTTTCATGGATTGGGACGGACCGATCCTGACCGACAGCGGCGGGTTTCAGGTCTTCAGTCTTGCCGGGCTGCGAGAGCTGACTAATGAAAAGGCCGTGTTTCGGTCGCATATCGACGGCAGTTTGCTGGAATTGTCGCCGGAAAAGGCGGTGAAGATTCAGGAAGATCTCGGTGCCGACTGCATCATGTGCCTGGACGAATGTCCGCCAGCGGATGATGTTCGGGAGAAGATTTTGGCAGCCGTTGATCGGACAACGCTGTGGGCGAAACGTTGTCGGAGTGCTCAGAAACGAGACGATCAGGCGTTGTTCGGTATTGTGCAGGGCGGAATCAGTGAGGAAATGCGAACACGATCGGCTCAGAACCTGGTGCCAATCGACTTTCCCGGGTATGCGGTGGGTGGATTGAGCGTTGGGGAAGCTCCGCCGGATATGTATCGCACATTGGATTTCACGGTCCCCCAGCTTCCGGTGGAAAAGCCACGGTATCTGATGGGGGTTGGCCGTCCGGAAGACATTCTGGAGGCGGTTTGTCGAGGAATCGACCTGTTCGACTGCGTCATGCCGACTCGAAACGGCCGCAATGCGATGGCATTTACGAGTGACGGGCCGGTTCGGCTACGAAATGCGGTTCACAGGAAGGA
>CAYZYB010000635.1:0-3861 GCA_964481505.1 uncultured Planctomycetaceae bacterium
CTTCGTAACCTGCGTGCCTTTATTTCGCTGACGGACGACGACATCGTCCACGACCCAGTAGTTCTTGCTGATGTCATTCACCAGATGGAATTGATATTTTCCGCCGGATTCTTCCTTAACGACGACTTCCCGGCGGTTGGGGCTAATGTCCTTAACTTCGACGACACTGACTTCACCGGTCGGTAAACGCAGAACGCTAAGATCGCGCAGGACGTCTTCGGATCGCAACGCTTTTTCTTCGAACTTGGTCGACGTAATTCGCCGCAGAGCTGATTCGTTTTCTTCACGGACTGCATCGGCGAATTGTTCAACAACGCGCTGCTCCATGACGGATGTGTTCATCATCGACTGGCAACCGAAGTTGCAGGCGATTCCTGTGAGCACGATTAGAAAATTGGCAGGCTTCATGACAAAACGATCCTTGTTTGTCAGGCGGGGGCTGTCGAGAAGACAGATTTGAGAGAGGAGAGCAGGAATGGTGTTCGACGATGCCAGAGAGGTTGACGGGGGAGCGCAGACCGCGCACTCGCCGTGACAAAGTCATTGATGAGGCGTGCCTTGTCGCATTTTCCGCGCATAGGGTCAACGTGGCGACAGGCTTCGGCGGCAGGAGAACCCCGACCGTATTGTTGCGTCCTGGGAGATTCGGCACATTCTGCCGTTTGGTGGAAATGGACGGCGGAATCTGATGGCAGGAACGCCGCTGCAGACACTGAATCTGGTCGCGTGCAAGTGCGGTGTACCCCAGAATCTTCAGCTCCGAAGGTTCTCACCGTCTTTCAAAAACGGCACGCCCAAGTGCATCAGTTCTTCTGTTCCGGGTTTGTACAGCGGATCGACGGAGTACTGCGTCACGTAGGCGCGGCGCATTTTGTCTGTGGTGTTCGCGCCGCTGCGATGGAAGGTTAACGAACTAAAGACCACCAGGCTGCCCGCCGGTACGATCGCCGGAATACCTTCTTCGCTGCCGAAGTAACCGACTTTGTCACCGGTTTCCGGATCACGGATATGTTCGACTCGCGAACGAATGCCACATTTCGACCACGGCAATACGAAGGCCGTTCCGTTCTCCAGCGTCATGTCGTCGACTGCTGCCCAGACGGTTACGTAGGGTTTATGATTGAAGTCGAGATAGCCGCTGTCCTGATGCCATGAAAATTTGATGCCCTGTTCGCCCGCCTTCGCGACGTACTGGTCGTAAAACAGGAACGCCGTGTCTCCGATGGTCGCCTTGCAGACTTCCGCCATCAAATCACTGAATACATATTCGGCAAGGCGAGGCGTCTGATCGTATTTTTTGGCGACATGATATCGCTTGCCACGATGGCTGATGTGAATGTGATCCGTTCCCAGGCGATCCATTTCCTGGTGCATGAGATCGATCAACAGATCGCACGATTCCTGAAGGATTTGCAGATGTTCATCACGGATGGCGTTTTCGACAATAAAATAGCCTTCGGTGACGTATTGCTGTCGATGTTGATCGGTTATCAAATTCGTCACACTTTTAGCTCCCAACCGTCCGCGTAGTCGCGTTGAATGAACTTCTGCAGTTCGTCGCGGCCTTTGATCTTCATCGCTTCAGCGTCCCATTCCAAAGTGCTGCCGGGATTCCGTTGAGCCAGCACGCCGAGTAAAACGGTTTCCGTCAGCGGCCCCGACTGACCAAAGTGCGATTGCGATTGTTCGATCTTTCCAGTGATCGCGTCGAGCCATTCGCTATAGTTGTTGCCGCCGGCACGGTGAATCTTCGGTTCCGGCTTCACAAAGTCGTCGGCCAGTGTTGATGGCTTCACCATCCATTTGCGGCTGCGATTGAAAAACAGCTTGCCCTTTTCGCCGATGATCACGCTGCCAAAGCCCTTGAAGCTTTCGCCATCCAGAACATCGCCATCCAGAACATCGGCATCCGGATGGTTGTATTCGTCGCCATTCTTCTTAAGCGACCAGGTGCTGCGGTCGAATTTTGCATCGATGTAACCGTCGTACCATTGGTATTTGAATCCGTCCGCCGTTGTGTAGGGGCTGGCTGGAAACTGCCACGTGATTTTCGAATTGATCGGCGGCGAAAGTTCGGTCGCCCCCTCCTGTTCCGCCGTCACACTGCTGGCAGTCGGAAGTCCGGTTGCCCAGTAGCCCATGTCCATGATGTGACACGCCATGTCTCCCAGAGCGCCGGTGCCGTAGTCCCACCATCCGCGCCAGGAAAATGGAGCGATTTTGGAACTGTATTCCACGGACGGAGCGGGACCGATCCACTGCTTCCAGTCGATGCCGTCGGGGACATCCTGCTTGTCCGGAGCCGTCGCGAACCCCTGCGGCCAGATTGGGCGATTCGTCCATGCGTGAATTTCTTTGACTTTGCCGACGATGCCCGCCTGAATGTATTCGACGCAATCGCGCATGTGGTCGTTGGCGTGAGCCTGGTTGCCCATTTGAGTCTTCACGCCGGTTTCAGCTGCGACTTTTGCCAGCATGCGAGCTTCCCAGATGCTGTGTGTTAGTGGCTTTTGGCAGTAAACATGTTTGCCCAGTTTCATCGCCATCATGGAAGCATGAAAGTGATGATGATCGGGCGTTGAAACGGTCACAGCGTCGACCTTATCACCCAGTTCACTCAGCATTTCGCGGTAGTCGCTGAAGTACTGAGCATTCGGATACGACTGGCGAACTGCAGCGACGGACTTCAGCTTTTTGTGGTCGAACTTTTTCAGTCGGAGACCGTCGACGACATCCACCAGAGCAACAACGTCAAAGCCAGCTGATTCGGACTGGGTGATATCCGCTTTTCCCTTTCCACCGGCACCGATCCCTGCCAGAGCCGGTTTTTGCATTTTTCCGAATGCGTGAGCAGGAATGAAGGTCGCTCCAAACTGAGCTGCGAAGGCGGTGGCTGCCAGAGTTTTCGTGAAGCCGCGACGTGTCGTCTTGCGTGTTATCGGGTTGGGCGTTTGAGACTGAGCATCAGATGGCTGTGACATGGTGGGACTTCTTCTAATGGGCGGGCAACGATTGATTTAGAGCTGTCAATGTGACATGAACGTTGTTTCGGTTCAACCGAACGGCTCTGCAACGCTTGTGTGTGGTAGCAGGTTGTTGCATTTGAAATGAGTGGCCGGGGGTGGACTGAGTTTGCGAAGGAAACCCCGGGGGTTCGCTCGTACCTCACTCCAAACTCGGCCAAGCTCGACAACTTCACAATTTTCTGCGACGACACCGCACCGCTTTTCCAGGTGCGTTCATGGACTTCCGTATTCCGTTTGAGCGGTTAGATGTCGTGATCCAGAGTGAGCGGAGCGTGCGATGGATCTCCGCTGATAAATCTGACACAGAAGATCCTTCGTAAGCACACTCACTGTCTCACAGCATCAGGGGGCGCAGTTGTCTAAAGTGGGACAGGCGAGATTGGGTAGGTGACTCGGAAAGTCGCTCTACTTTGAAAAACTACGAGGTTCTGCCTCGAGTTTCGTGTCCGCTTTTTGTTGCCTGTTGCAGCTGTTAGAATGTTGATTATTGTTTACTGAATCCGGATTCCAATACAGGAGAAACACCGATGTCCCGCTCGATGGGCAATACGATTGCCGATTCCCTTTCTTTGACCCTGGGTTACGCGGAAAGACTGCTGACCGACGTCAAGGCTGAACAGTTTGGAAGATTCGCTGCTCCTGGCGGACAGATTGTGGAATCGAATCACGGTGCCTTCGTCTACGGGCATCTCAGTCTGTATGCACCGAAAATTTTGGAAGCCCTGGGCCAGACAGCTCCGCAGGTTCCCGATGGGTTTGAGGACGTCTTTTCGAAAGACGCGACGTGCGTCGACGACCCGGACGGTTCTATCTATCCCACTATGGATCAGATCAC
>CAYZYB010000636.1:0-3860 GCA_964481505.1 uncultured Planctomycetaceae bacterium
CTCTACGACTCCGCACTCACGAAGATGCAGCAACCGGATTGGGAAAAGCAGGTGCTGGATCAAAGCGGATTGGATCAGGTGTACCTGACCAACGACTTCGATGATCCTCTGAGTGGGTTCGACACGAATCTGTACATCCCCTGCCTGCGAACGGACGACCTTGTTTTCCATCTTGGAAAGCCCGAAGTTCGCGAACGTTTGCAGAAATGCACCGACCAGACGCCTTCTAACTCAGCCGATCTGAAGAACGCAATTGGCAAGTTGTTCGATCACTTCAAAGCGAACAATGTGCGAGCCTGTGCGATCTCGCTCCCTCCGTCGTTCGCACCGGAACCGATAGATGCAGTCACGGCGGACGCAGTTGTGGGGAAGGTATTTGCCGGCGAAGAACTCACCGCGTGTGAACAGAATTCGCTCAGTTGTTTTGTGTTCTGGAGTCTTGCCGAATTCTGTGCAGAGCATGCACTTCCGTTCGATTTAATGATCGGTGTTAATCGCCGCGTCTTTGAAGCTGGCGTTTTTCAGGGGCAGGACCTCTATGACAAACGTGTCTCATTGATACAGTACAAAGCGTTGCTGAATGCGTTTCCTCAGGTGACGTTCCCGATTTCCGTGCTTTCAGAGACAAGTAATCAGGAACTTGTGAGCTACTCCTGGATCTTCCCCAACGTGGTAACAAACGGCCACTGGTGGTACAGCAATATCCCCGTCTTCATCGAAAATGACACCCGTGCGCGCCTGCAGGCGGTGCCTCAGACAAAACAAATTGGCTACTACAGCGACATGTACAAGCTGGAATTCGCTTTGCCAAAATTTGCGATGTATCGACGGATTTTGGCGCGTTGTCTGGCGAACGATTTCGTTTCAGATCGCGGCTGGAGTATCGAGAAATCCGTCGAATTAGGAAAACGCGTGCTCCGCGGCAACGTCGAGTCGATTTTTGGAGAAGCGTGACTCTGCGGTCGGCAATCGCTGGAGGTTTCGTTAACATTCCACTCGGGCCACACAGGGAAAACCTCTCAAAAAGACGGCCCAGCAGCTGACAGATCAGAGTCTCGCCGCCTCAGCTGTTCTTACTCGCCCCTTGATTTCCCAAATTGCTCACAGCCGGAGCACACAATTCTATGGCCCGTATTGTTCTGCTGAAAGAAGGTCAAGCTGTCCCCTATGATCTGACGGATTTTCCGGTCCGCTTCGGCCGCCACCCGGACTGTACTGTACAGCTGGATTCCAACATGGTGTCGCGTTTCCACGCGCAGCTAGTGCAGAAAGGCGGTCAGATACTTGTTGAAGATCTCGATAGTGGTAATGGGTCTTTTCTAAATGGAAAGCAGCTGACGGCCTCGACACCAGTGGCACTTAAAGACGGCGACCGAATCAAATTTGGGCCGATCAAGCTGCGTTTCGAAGACGACACATCAGGCAGATCCGATTCTGTTGCCACCGGCGGTACGGAGTTGGGAATCGAATTAAATGACGATTCCGGCAGCACGATCATGGGCTCTGCGGCCGCTGGTGGCTATGGCTTGCTGGACGTTCGCCCGGAAGACAAACTCAAAGGCATTCTGAAAATCAACAAAGCTCTGGCGGGCACTGTTGAAGTTAAGAATATCAGCCCCAGAATTCTGGAAGCGCTGTTTGAAATTTTCCCACAGGCAGACCGTGGTTCAATTCTAATTAAGGACACGCCCGAAGCATCGCTGCGTCCGGTGGCTCAAAAGCTCCGGGATGCCTCCAGTGATGAATCTGTGCGGCTCAGCAGAACGATTCTGGATCGTGTCCTGAAGGACAAATCGGGGATCTTGTCTGCAGATGCGGCGAGTGATTCCCGGTTCAGTGCCAGCGAATCGATTTCCAGCCTGACTATTCATTCGATGATGTGCGTGCCGCTGCTGGACCACAACGAAGTCCCATTTGGCGTGATCAATCTGGACACTCAGAATCCGATGAAGAGGTTCACGGATGATGACCTTCAGTTGTTGCTTGCCGTCGCCAGCCAGGCCGCCAATGCTTACGAAAACGCACGGTTGCTGGTCACCTACCTGGAAAAGGAAAAACAGGATAAGGAAATGGGCATTGCGATGGGCGTCCAGCGCGCGTTGCTGCCGGAAAAGCTACCGGAGATCGATGGGTACCATTTCTTCGCGTCTTACGATGCGGCACAAGCCGTTGGGGGCGACTACTTCGACTGTTTTATGATTGACGACGATAAAGTCTGTGTTTCGTTTGGAGACGTTGCAGGAAAAGGTGTACCCGGTGCATTGATTATGTCTCGTATTGCCAGCGTGGTGCAGAACACCATGCGGTTCACACATGACGTAGCAGTAGCCATTCAAAGCATAAACGATCACATGTGTCACAGCATGGTTGAAGGTCGGTTTGTCACATACATCCTTGGGATCATCGATCTTAAAACGAACATCATCACGCTGACAAACGCCGGCCACATGTCACCAGTCATCAAGAAGGCCGATGGCAGCGTCGAAGAATTTAGTGATGAAATCATTGGGATCCCGATTGGCATCATGTCCGGGTATCCGTATGAAGTGGTGCAAAGACAAATTGAACCGGGCGATGTCTACACGCTAATCACCGATGGTGTCGACGAAGCGATGGACCCGGATGGCAACCTGTACTCCAAAGAACGCGTCATCAACTTCATTGAAAAGGGATCGACCAATCCCGAAAAACTGGGCAAAGACATGCTGGCGGACGTGCGCACTCACGCAAATGGTCGCCCGCAAAACGATGACATCACGATCATGGTGTTTGGCCGAACTTCTTAGCGATTTCCGCATGCAAACGTTAACCGCTGCCGGGATATCTGCCTGCTGGCGGCGAGTTTTGCATACGCGAATGTGCTCGAACATCCCCGAGCCGCCATATATTGTGCCTCGTTGCCGGATTTGCCACAAAATCGGCGAACTGCTTTACAGGCAGATTCTGCCGAACTAATCTTCCGCTCGTTGATGAAAGGAATGGGATTCCTGACATCAGTTGCGTCTGCGATCAATCTGAAGTGAAGAACGACGTTCATCACTTTGCTGGAAGGAACCGGCAAGTGCGGATTTTACATCTGCCATTCCTTCGCAGCATGGAGACTCAGAAATCTTGAGTCGGCACAGAATTGGTCCCGGACTTCGTTTAACGCAACGATTGCGTTGCGGTTTCAGAACTACAGTTCCAGGGAGGGATTCACAATGAGCACGACTAAACCAATCGTAGGTATTACGGGCGACTTTCGACCAGAGCGATACAATGGCGCAGCCTTGAGCTGGTTCAATTCCGGCTACTATGACAGCGTGATTGGAGCTGGTGGAACGCCCGTGCTTCTGCCCCCATACGACGACGACGACGACTTGCGACGCATCATGGAAACCATGGGCGGCGTTGTTCTGGGAGGTTGTACTCTGGACCTTGATCCGGTACGGATGGGACTGCATCCGGCACCTGCTGTTCGAACGATGCCTCGGCGTCGCGAAGACTTCGATCGCCGCATTGCAAAGATGGCGATTGAAATGAAGCTGCCAATTCTTGCGATCGGTTCTGGCATGCAGTTGGTGAATGTTCTGTGCGGCGGGAGCTTGTTCCAGGACATCCCGGAAGACTGCCCTCGATCACTGCATCATCGTGACGAAGTCGAGAAGAACCTTCGACATGTTCTTGAGATTGTTCCAGGCACACATCTGGATGATGTGTTTGGTCCTGGCGAAGTCCGCGTTAACAGCCATCACCACATGACCGTAGCGGAACTTGCTCGACCTTTCAGAGTCTGTGCGACGTGCCCAGACCGTATAATTGAAGCCTACGAATCTCCATCCGAAGACTGGTACTGCCTGGGTGTTCAGTGGCATCCGGAA
>CAYZYB010000637.1:0-3853 GCA_964481505.1 uncultured Planctomycetaceae bacterium
ATCAAGGCACGAATGGTGGAAGCGGTGGTGACGGCGAAAATGGTGACGGCAACGGGCTGAACGGATCTTCACGGGCGGCTATGGAACGCATTCGCCGCGAAATGCAGTCTCAGGCTGGCCGGAAGAAGAAGCAGAAACCCAAAAACAGGGAACGCACTAAAGAAGAAAAAGAACAACAGAAGGCTCAGGCAGCGGCCATGAAGAAAATGCTCGAACGCGTGGCGCGGCAGGCGCAGGAAGAAGCTGACAAGCCAAACAGCACGCCGGAACAGCGGCAGCAGGCGGAGAAGATGCAGAAGATGTTAAAGCAGTTGAAAAATGGTCAGATTCCCGACGATTTGTGGGACCGTATCGCTGAGGCCGAAGAAGCGAAGGCGATGATGGAAGCACTGGCCAACGGCCAGGCAATTCCGGATGAACAGTGGAACAAGCTTCGGTCGAGCCTTCAGGATGGCATTGGTCAGGCCAATCGACGTGCTGTACCAGAAGACTACAAGAAGGCCATCGATCACTATCAGGATGCAATTCGCCAGATAGCGCCAACATTGGCCGATTGAACGCTTCCGCAGGAACCGTCGAGACCAGCTACAGGACAGATCGGAAACCGACATATGCTGCGACTTTTCACTATTCAAGATCCGCGTGCTGCTGCCGCCGTGTTCTGTCTGCTGCTGGCAACAGATTGCGTTCCAGCTCAGGAAACAACACCGCTTTTCGGGAAATCGTCAAATCTGAGTTCCGCGCTTCCTGTTGGTGAGTGGTCGCAGGTGGAGAAGTCCGTTGACAAGGCTCTGGCGTGGCTTGCCAGCCAACAGGGCGAAGATGGTCGCTTTCCAGGTAACGAAGTTGCTCAGCCCGCGGTAACGTCTTTCGCTGTGATGGCCTTTCTTTCACGCGGTCACATGCCGGACGAAGGACGCTACGGAAAACACATCTCCCAGGCGATCCGATTCGTACTGGGTACTCAGCGCCGACGAGGCTACTTTTCTCTGCTTCCGGTCACACCACCGTCGAACCATCTGACTCCCTCGCAAACGGTGACTTACAACCACGCGATTGCCGGACTGATGCTTGGAGAAGTCTATGGCATGACATCGGGGGAGGTGTCGAAGGAAATTGAATCAGCGATTGAGCGGGCGTTAGTTTATCATCGTGAAGTGCAGTCGCGTGAAAAGTTGACCCCTTCAGATTTCGGCGGCTGGCGTTATGGGTATCCGGAATCGCCTAAGGCTTCATCCGACATGTCCGTCACAGGATGGGCATTGATGTTTCTGCGTTCAGCAAGGAACGCTGAATTTAGAGTGCCGAAAAAGTATTTTGACGAAGGACTCGACTACGTTCAGCGATGTTATGAAGCAGATCCGGACAATCACGAAAAAGGCGTCTTTCGATATCGCCCCAGGGCTTCTGATCCGGAGGGCAACCCTCAGATCACGCTGGCCAACACCGCATCGTCGATGCTGACGCTAATTCTTGGTGGACGACACAATCATGAATCAATCTCTGTCGGCGTCAATTGGTTTCGCTCACGTCCGTACCCACGCCCGTGGCAGAACAATTACTTCTATCTGGCGTCGTACTACAGCGCTCAGGCAATGGCGCAAGTTGGCGGCGATACCTGGAATCAGATCTATCCGCAAATCGCACGAAATCTTTTGAATGAACAAACGGAAGATGGTTCATGGCCGGTCGGTGGCGGTACGGAGCGGAGTTTCGGATCGGTCTATTCGACCTCACTGGCCGTACTGGCACTGACGCCCGCGTATCAACTCTTGCCCATTTATCAGCGATAGAAGCTCAGCCACGAAACTGACGTTGATCTCGGAAAACGCCGAACAATCACGGGGCACTGCGCATAAAGCAGGCAGCCCCTGCGACTCAAGCCACTGGCTTCGAATTTGCGAAAGACCACGGTAAGCTTACGGCCACGTAAACGATCCACGCTGTCTTCTCAGATTCTGTTGGCTGCCATGTACCTTCGATTTCTATTGTTTGTCGCTTTCGCCTTTCCATTTTCAACGGCAACTGCCGCCGAAAAACCGAACATCATTGTCATTCTGTCGGATGACATGGGTTACTCGGACATCGGTTGCTACGGCAGCGAAATCGAAACGCCTGTGCTGGATGGTCTTGCTGAAAATGGCCTGCGGTTCACGCAGTTCTACAACACCGCAAGATGCTGCCCGACTCGAGCGTCTTTGTTGAGCGGCCTTTATCCGCATCAGGCGGGCGTCGGTCATATGATGTCGGACAGCGGCGTCGACGGGTATCGCGGCGAATTAAATCGACAGTGTCTGACGATGGCGGAGGTGCTAAAGACAGCGGGCTACGGAACCTACATGTCCGGAAAATGGCATGTCACCAAACACGTCAAGCCGGAAGGCCCTAAAGACAACTGGCCGCGGCAGCGAGGCTTTGATCGATTCTACGGAACAATTCACGGCGCTGGCAGCTTCTTCGATCCAAACTCACTCACGCGTGACAACACACAGATCACGCCACTGACCGACCCGGAATACAAACCGGAGACGTACTATTACACCGATGCGATCAGCGACAACGCGGTTCGTTACATCGACGAGCATCGTGCCGAAAGCACCGACAAGCCGCTATTCATGTACGTTGCGTACACAGCCGCTCACTGGCCGATGCATGCGTTGCCGAATGATATTGAAAAGTACAAGGGGCGCTATGACGCAGGTTACGGAGCATTTCGCGAGTCCCGGCTGAAAAAGATGAAGCAGCTTGGTGTTGTGCCGGAAGACATCACACTTTCTCCGCAGGCCGAAGACTGGGAAAAGGTCGAACACCGCGAATGGGAACTTCGCTGCATGGAAGTTTACGCCGCCATGGTCGATCGGATGGATCAGGGAATTGGAAAGATTGTCGGCTCGCTTAAGAAGAACGGCCTCTACGACAATACGTTGATTCTGTTCATGCAGGACAACGGCGGCTGTGCAGAAACCCTTGGTCGTCGGTCGGCGAAAGGTAAGGAGACGCGCCCGGACACAGCCGACAAACCGATGGCTAAAGGGGAACTGCAGTTCGACATGATTCCAAAGAAAACTCGCGACGGTTGGCCACTCATCCAGGGCCCTGGTGTAATGCCCGGCCCAGCGGACACGTACATTGCTTATGGGCGAGGCTGGGCGAATGTCTCAAACACGCCGTTCCGAGAGTACAAGCACTGGGTTCACGAAGGAGGTATCAGCACACCGTTGATTGCTCACTGGCCCAACGGCATCCGGCGAAATGGACAGCTGGAACATCAGCCCGGACATCTCGTCGATATCATGGCAACCTGCGTCGATCTGGCGTCTGCAAATTACCCAAAAGAATACCATGGGGAACCAATCACGCCCCTGGAAGGCCTCAGCCTGAAGCCAACATTCACGGGAGACGCGCTCGAACGCGAAGCCCTGTACTGGGAGCATGAAGGCAATCGAGCCATCCGTGTCGGAGACTGGAAACTGGTTGCCAAGGGTGGGGCTAGTCAATGGGAACTGTACAACATCCGCGATGATCGATCAGAACTTAAAAACCTGGCAGAAGACGAACCGAACCGTGTCAGAACGCTCAATGCGATGTGGCAAAAGTACGCAGAACGAGCGCACGTTTTACCGCTGACTCCGTACTACAAAAAGAAGAGTGCTGGCAGCTTTTCAAAAAAGAAAAAGTTCAACCTCAAAGCTGGTACCAGCCTGCCTCAAAATAAATCGCCCATGGTCAAAGGCAAGGCGTTCTCAGTCGAAGTCGTGTTGCAAAATTTCGGTACAGCCGGTGTCCTGGTTTCGCAGGGGGGCTCGTCGGCTGGATGGGTGCTGTATCAAAACAATGGTGAACTTTCCTACAC
>CAYZYB010000638.1:0-3847 GCA_964481505.1 uncultured Planctomycetaceae bacterium
CGCTCACTGTTGAGAGAAAAGCGAAGGGGCAGCGGTGGTTGTTTTGGGGGAAGATCGCTCACCCGGAATCGTTAGAGCTTACCGAAATTCAGCGGCAAATCGACGAGTTCACCTCCGGCTCAACCAGGGAATTGTTTGGCAAAGAGCAAAAATTAGCTCGCTTGCCGACCTTCATTCGCCGGTTGATTTGGGGGTGGAATCTGCATGTTGCGAAACGGCAGCGGCCAAACCGATTGGGGACGTTCTTTTTATCGACTTTGGCCGGTAAAGGGGCCGAAATACAGGTGCCCCCGTCGATTCATACCGGCTGCCTCACTTACGGCCCGATAAGCGCTGAGGGGCTTTGTCGAGTAACCCTGGCATACGACCACCGCGTAATGGATGGTGCTGTTGTGGCGGAGGTCTTGGGGAAAATGGAAGAGGTTTTCTTTCGAACACTGGCCGCGGAGCTATTGCAACTCCGCCGTTCAAGTACAAAAATAGAAGATGCTGCGTAGTACTTCACCCTTGATACTTCTACACCTCAGACGCCAACTGCGCATTACCGATCTGATATCGTGTGGGGGCATGCGCGGTGTTGGGTTTCGTCAAAAATCCCAACCAGGTGTAAACGTGAAGAAAAAAGCTGCTGCAAAAAAGAAGGCCGTTAAAGTATCGCCGAAAATTGGCGGAACAGTCCGAGGGCGAAAACAAGCTGCGTGGCCAAAGGTCGGACGCAAGCGTCTCAACCAGGAGGCTGATCCAGTAGAACCTCTCGCCAAGGCGATGAAGAAAGCCCGAGAAGCAAAGAAGGTTGCTATTGGTACGTTGGCACGCCATTTGAACGTGGCCCCGGCAACATTAATTAAATTCGAAGAACGCAATCATCCGATTTCGGTCGGGATTGTACTCCAGATGGCCGCTCATCTTGGCTATTCGCTGGAGCTCACCAAAGCAAGTAAACGCAAAAAATGACGTCTCCTTCGCAACAGCGCGTCGCGGTAATCGGCTTGGGGCGTTTTGGTATGTCTTTGGCGAGGCGTCTGGCCGTCCATGGAGCCGAAGTCGTCGCTATTGATTTGGGACAGTCTCTGGTCAACGAACTCCAGGACGACGTTGCGATTGCTGTCAGGCTGGATTCGACTGATGAAGCCGCTTTGCGTAGTCAGGAGATCGATCGTGTCGACAGCGTTGTTGTAGCGATCGGAGAAAACTTCGAAGCGGCGATGCTGACCACAGTGATCTGCAAAAACAACCTGCAGGTACCGAATGTAATATGTCGGGCGCAGACAAAGTTGCATGCAGAGATCTTTGCTCAGATCGGCGCCGATGAAGTCATCCAGCCCGAACGCCACGCTGGTGACATGCTGGGTCGTCGATTGGCTCACCCGCGAATCAACGACTACATCGAACTCGGTGACGGTTTTACTGTCGTAGAAATGTTGGCTCCTTCAAAGTTCTCCGGCAAAACTCTGAAGGAGCTATCGCTGCGGATGAAGTACCAGATCAACCTGATTGCCATTCGTCGGAAGATCGAGTCAACACAAGCGGACGCAGCGGAGGATGACGAATCATCTTCAGGTGCAACCAGACTGATCAGTGTTCCCGGACCAAACGACCGCATTCAGGCCGACGATGTCCTGGTGCTCGCAGGCGCCGAAGAATCACTCGCCAGCCTGCCACAGGAGTAATTCGAACGTGGCGACGCCGCCCGCAGACTTCGATCCCTACCCTGCTCTGTCAACCGACTGCGCACCGCGGGCCGCGTATTTTCACGTGCCGTTTTGCTTTCATCGGTGTGGCTACTGTGATTTCACACTTGTCGCAGAACGTGACGACCTGATACCGGCCTGGTTTGTCGCTCTCGAAAACGAGCTGTCGCGTTTGAGCCAGTCGTATGAAGTCGACTCGATCTTTATTGGTGGAGGCACGCCGACGCATTTGACCGTTCCGCAGCTAACGCAGTTGATTGAGCTGATTGGAGAAAGCTTCACCTTGGTTGATGGTGGAGAGTGCTCAATCGAAGCGAATCCTGATGGACTTGATAACGATCGACTCAACGCCCTTGCCGATCTGGGCGTCAACCGCATCAGTCTCGGCGTGCAGTCATTTGACGCTGCAGTGCTGAAGACGCTGGAACGTCACCACACCGCGACCGAAGCCGTCGACGTGGTAGAGCGGGCGTCCGAGCGATTCTCAAACGTATCGCTGGATTTGATCTTCGGCGTTCCTGGACTGACATTCGATTGCTGGCGAGACTCTCTGCAGATGGCGATTTCTTTGCCCCTGCAACACGTCTCGACCTACGGACTCACGTTCGAAAAGGGCACAGATTTTTTCCAGCGTCGAAAAAAGGGCGAACTGCTGTCTGTTTCTGATGACGTAGAACGCGACATGTACGCAGCCGCGATCGACGACACTTCAAACGCCGGGTTCAGACACTACGAAGTTTCCAACTTCGCAAAGCCCGGCTTTGAATGCCAGCACAACATGGTGTACTGGTCGGCGGATGAGTACTTTGCGTTTGGTCCCGGGGCGGCTCGCTACGTCGCCGGAACGCGCAGTACCAACTCGCGGAATGTTGTCCGCTGGATTAACCGCTGGTCACAGAATGAGGTGGCTTTGCAGGAGTCAGAGTGCCTGAATTCCGACGAAAGAATTCGCGAAGGCGTATTTTTAGGACTGCGACTTGTGGACGGTATTGACCTGCAGTCGTTTCAGGATCGTTTCGACACTGACCTGCTGCAATACGCGCATGCCGCGATCACGAAGCATATGGCCGACGGCTATCTGGAAGTTGTGGACGAGCGTCTGAGGCTCACACGAGAGGGGCGCTTCGTTGCCGATTGGGTTGTCTCAGACTTCCTTTAGAATCGACAGGGTGGCTCATCATCATTGTGCCCCCGCCAGCTGCATGCTGCCAATCGCCGGAGAATCTATTCGACCATCGGTCAGGGCACACATACACAGGAGGTTTGCGTCTTCCGCTGCGAGCGATGTTCATCCTGGCGAACGACTGCCAACACGCGGTTCGAGACCTGTATCTGATGACTTGGTGGGTTTTCGTGGCGATGCTTGTCGCGTAGACTATGAATCAGACCGGTGTGTTTTGAAGGTATCTCTCGGAGAGTGAAATTATGGGGTTGTTTGAAAAGCTGCGACACGAACTGATCGACATTGTCGAATGGATCGATGATTCTAACCACACTCTGGTCTGGCGTTTTCCACGCTATCAAAACGAAATCAAGAATGGTGCTCAGCTGATCGTTAGGCCTGGGCAGGCGGCTGTTTTTGTTCACCGCGGTGAAATTGCGGACGTGTTTGAGCCCGGTCACTATGAGCTAAAAACGGACAATCTGCCGCTTTTGAGCACCATTGCAGGCTGGAAGCATGGGTTCAACAGTCCCTTCAAGGCAGAAGTGTACTTTGTCAGCACAAAACAGATCACGGATCTAAAATGGGGCACGCCGAACCCCATCATGCTGCGAGACCCGGAATTTGGCCCGATGCGGATCCGCGCATTCGGGACGTATGCCTTGAAGGCCGTTAGCCCGCGGGCACTGCTGGAAGAACTCGTTGGCACCGACAAAGTTGTCGACGCGGACGAAATCACGGAACTGCTGCGATCGATCATTATTAGTACGTTTGCCGACATTATTGGTTCGGCCAATGTCGCGGCCCTGGACCTGGCCAGCAAGTATCAGGAATTCGGCGGTGCGTTGCGACTTGAAGTGCAAAAACGCATCGATGACGAATACGGGCTGGAAATTCCTCAGCTGTTCATCGTGAATATTTCGCTGCCGGAAGCCGTTGAGAAGGCTTTGGATACTCGCACCAGCATCGGCGTGCTGGGAGACATGAACAAGTT
>CAYZYB010000639.1:0-3846 GCA_964481505.1 uncultured Planctomycetaceae bacterium
GTGATATACGGATCGAGATCCGTAGAGCATGTGAAATCACGAACCTTTGCCATTACTGCTCGCCGGAATGCATCGGCAATGCGCAGTGGATCAACCTCGGTATTCAACGGATCTATGAGGAACAACAGTGGGCTGATCGGGTGTGTTGATCGTTGCTTTACTGGCTGCATCAATCCCAAGCCCATAAAACGTCCGTCTCCGAGACACAACGGACCATTGACAGGCTCGGTGAATTCTATGGCAGCATGCCACAACGCGTGCTTGCTGAAACGCGGTTCGGTAATGAAATCGCTGGCCATTTGGCCACGTGATGTGAATGGCTCGCGTTGGACTCGAATGCTTCGAACGGAGGCGCGAATATCGGCATGCCTTAGAGCCTGGCGAATTGCCCCGGCCGCAAGTTCCTGCTCGAGACGTCTCTCGGCAGCCCCCTTCAGATCCGCGTTCTGGCGTTTGTTGCGGTTCGGTTCAATTCGCCGCCGTGACGCAGTTGACAATGCCAATGGCGTCACAGTCTTCCAGGTTCGGAATCCAGTCGAATCCAAACCGTAATGTTCCAGCTGACGATGCGTCTGAGATCGAACAAGGTCAATGTTGCAGCCGTGAGCGGTTAGTTGTTGACCAGAGAATGCCCAAAGAAGATCGTCGGCTCTCAGTGGACAGCGGTCTGGAACTTCGACCAGCACACGTCGAATTTGCTGATCGGCATGCTGGTGTCCGATCGAAGGTAGGGCAATGATGCGAACTCGTCCGCTAATCGGCCCAGCGTTGGTTCCGCTCGGTTTACGGCCAACGAGAGTCTGATTGATCTCCGACTCTCGATCGGGAAACGCCTCAACAAGCGATGCTACCGCCTGGTCACGAAGCGTCGTCACAAACTCGGTGACGTTGGTCGTTGGCCATGCGAACGGTGTGGACGTATCCCGATTGATCAGGTCGAAGGATTCGCATGAGTTGGCGTTATCGTACGAGACCATTCGCCACTTTGGTTTGGAACGCCTACGAAATGTTTGACCTTTACGGTCCGCGGTCAGACTGTAACGCTCTGCCATGTCATCGTATCGTCGTTTCAGAATTTTGAACGACCCGGGTGCCGGACATTCGACGCCACCAGTTTTATTTGCGGGAGTGAGTATAGGGCCGCGATGTTCACGCAATAGTGCCGCACTTTCTTCTTCTGGCAAAACATCGGGCCCATGCCCAAGCCGCATCGACAGTGCGGCCCAATTGATAGACGCCGTCAGCCAGGTCACAAATTTGCTGGACTACGGATTCATCGAAGTCGGCCGGTAATTCCCAGCAGTAAACGAACGGAACCGATGAATCGAACAGCATTGGCTGCGCCGATTTTTTGGTTCTGATCTTACCAATGTCCTTCTTCGTGTTGACGAAAGCATCCAAGTCATTATTCGGAACATAGATTGCGACGGCTTGTCCTGGTTTCATTGTCGGAGTGGCGATGACTGGTGGCGGTAGCTGTTCCAGCCACTGAAGTGCCTCGACAGCGTTCTTCGGCAGTGGTCCACTCAGGCCGCGACCTGCAATCAAAGCCTGATACAGTCGAGCGGGCGACGGCGGCGACTCCGAACCGTGATACCAGCCTTCGTGCAGCCGTACAGAAATAACGAGCGACTTTGTCACGAGTTGTCCTCCGTTTGGTCGTCTTTGGCCTTTAGCAGATTCATCGCTTCCTTGATGTCGAAGTCATGTTCGAGTGCCAGCCCCGTCGCCACCCAGGCTTCTTTAAATGGCTTTGACGCTGAGTTCGCATAGTCAGTCAATGTCTTCCGAGCTTCTTCACTGGTGAGATCAACGGGAACTTTTGCACCCCGGCGCGGAACCGCCTTCCAGTCGTCTTCCGCATCTGCGATCCGCAGGTTGCAGCCTTCTCGCAAGAACATGTCAATATCCGTTGTTGCGGCCAGGAGCGACAACGCCAGCAGGTACTTACGCAGTGCTGCGGTTGTTTCCTCGTTTGCACCAACCAAGCCGCGAAGGGCGACGAGGTTGATCGTCACGTTGCGTTCGATGGCACCGCGTACAACCACACCACCTAGCCCTTGAGCGGGAGCATCGTTGAACCCTTTCTCGGACAGCTTCTTGCCTTTGGGGAGTGCTTTCTTAAGGGCCTCACGTTGTTCTTCGTTCAGGGCTTTCCAAACGGAATTGAATTGGGAGGCCGCCTTCAGTTCATCGACATCAGATGCGCGAATGACACTGCGTACGAGCCGTGGCCGTTTCTCTCCAGACCCGCCCCTCGAGTCCCAACAGCCGAATATAAGCGAAGTTGGAGCGATGGTTGCCAGGGGCATCGCGTTTCCGGTTTTTCGAAGTTCTGCAAACGCGCATTCAATCGCTGGTAGGAGTGTCGGCGAAGACTGTACGACAGCGTCAGCCGCGCGATGGGCGAGATCGAAAAGGGAACGTTTCTCTTTCCACGGTTTCTCGCACTTGTCGGCTTTGGGCTTGGTTGCCTTCTTACACGGTTCGCACTGACCGCACGGATCTTCCCGCAAGGCAATGTCGATCTGAGGAACGAAGTCGGCGAGAGCCTGACCAGAGTCGGATCTAAAGGCGGGTTCCAGCCGATTCGCTTGAGACCCAACGCTATCGATCAGAGCCACTTTCGTACCGTCAGAGAGCGAGTCAATGTTGTACCCGATGTCGGCGAAAGTTGGTGGGTAGATGATCTGGTCTTCGCCATCTTCCCCCTCGGCGGAGAGAAGCCGTTGCCGCATATGAAGTGCGACAGGGCCGGTTGGGTCGGTTGCCCATTGGTCTAATAAACTCGATGTGAGTGTTTCAGCAGTTTCAGTCTCAGCCATTATCAATTTCCTCGTAAACAGTAGTGATGGAACGGTCGTAGCCTTCCTGTCCGGGCCAAGAGAGGTCCATATGGAATGTTCGCCGTAGAAACGGAAGTCTTGAATTTCCCAGAGCGGCCCGAAGGAATAGTGGGCAGAACAACTCGCCGTCGGGACCGACACCAAGGGCAGAATATCGGTACGTAAGCCTGTCGATAAATTCCGGTCGGGCGTTAGCCAGTCCAATCGCAGCTAACACTTCAACCAACGGGTAGCCAACAGATTTGAAGCGACCCTTTTTGTGTTTGTTCAGCGAGAATCCGATATTCAAATCGATGTAGTCTCGGCGCCAGTCAAACCTGAAACTACTGGTCATTTCAGCAGGGAGAGAGAACGGATCCTCCAAGTGATTTTTCAGCTGCCCGTGGGCCTGTTCAAGCAAATTGTGCAAGATACGCGCCCCCGGATAACCGCCAGCACCGCCCCAAAACTTGGCATTGTCGCGCCCAGCCATAAATCGGTCATCGCCCCAGTAGCTAATTTCCAATTGGCGTGGATCATCGCTCCCGTTTTCAGCGTCATCGACCGATAGCACTGCGGTCAAAGTCGCCGGGCTGGAAGGCGGGAAAAATGGGAACGGTGTGTTCGACGAATACTGTGTCGTGTCGACGGACCATTGCTCAGTGCTAAGACCGAGGTCTTTTGCGCTACGTGAAGTCACAGTCGCGTCACAAAGAAACAGCAGGACCGTCTCGAACGGATTCGTTTCGCCTTTGCTCGAAAGTCGAAACCGAATGTCACCCTCATTGCTCCAGTCGAAGCCGCCGTGAGCATCTCCAGCGAGAACTTCTGCCGCTTCGAGAAATCCGAGGCAAGCAAACACTTGACCGGGGTTAAGCAAATCAACAGGAATGGACGCCTCAGACATGATTAACCTCCGTTTGTGTTGCTGTCGCGTCGACAGGATTCATTCTTTCGGTCGCCGCGGATGCTCGTTGATCCGCCGCACGCATGATTGATTCCAACCAAGCCAGCCCCCACG
>CAYZYB010000640.1:0-3838 GCA_964481505.1 uncultured Planctomycetaceae bacterium
CCGCCTGCACATATTCTTCAATCGCCTTCGCGTTCTGGTTGGTGTAAACACGAAAGTAACAGAACTTGCACCGCTTGCGACAAAACGGAATGTGAATGTAAAGCCCCATAGGCGTCTTCTCAGTCGCCGATCGCGGCTGATCAAACGCCTCAAAAGCCTGCGGAACGTTGTCCCCGTTCCACAACGAAAACGGTGGGTAGTTGGAGATAAAATAGCTGCCAACTTCGGTGCTGTCAGAAACGTCAAGCGTTGTCATAAGGACGACTTATTGTGAGGACGGCGTGGAAGAACCAACACCCGGGGAAAATAAAATGTGCGTTATGAAACTGTGTTGATATTCATTCAAAGCAGCGAAGACGACCGTTACTGGCGTCTTCTCCGACGACCAGGCAACCTTCTCCAATCGCGATGCCGGCAGCCACGGGCTTGCCAGCGTTAAACTTCCAGACTTCTTTGCCGTCGGCCAGTTCCAGGCCGTAGATGTTGCCATCGCCCGAACCAAAGAAGATTCGCTGATCCACGACCGCCGCAGAACATTCGATTCTTGCCTTTGTGGCAAACGTCCAGCGCCCTTTGCCCGACTTGCGATCGATGGCGTGCATGTTTTTGTCGTGTCCGCCAACCAGTACTAACTCTTCGGTAACACAGGCCGACGCGTGAATCGGCAATTCTCGTTCGCACTGATATCGCCACTTAATTTTTCCCGTCCTCCATTTGACCGCTGCCACGTCGCCAGCGTGAGTGCCGACATAAAGCGTGTTTTCGAAAACCGCGGGAGAAGCAATCAGAAATGATCCCATTTCAACGTCGCGAATTTCCTTATGTTGAACAAGGTCGATGACGCGCAGGTGTTCGTCGCAGCCACTGACGAACGTAAATCGATCCGCAATTCCAGGGGAACAGTTGATGCGATCCTGAGTTTCGAAATCCCATTGTTTCCTGCCACGCTTGTTCAGGCTGTATAGAAACGCGTCATGAGAAGCCAGCAGCAATTGACCTTGAAACGTCGCCACGCCTCCGGCGATTTCTGCGCCCGTCGGAAACGTCCAGACGGGCTTGCCAATTGTTCGATTCACTGCGTGCAGAACTCCATCTTCGTCACCGACGTACACCATGTCGTCAGTCACCAGCGGAGCCGCCTTAAAGCCAGGAGCGAACTTCTTTTCGTCCTTGCTTTCGATCGACCGGTACTTCCAAATCACCTTACCTGTTTTTCGTTCCAGACAATACAGATAACCTTCCAGCGCGGGCGCGTAAACGTGATTGCCAACGATCGCACACGTGGCCACCCAGCCGTCTTTGGAAGCAAGTTCCCATTTGACCTGCGGATCTTTTGCCAGCGGTGATTTTGCGATTCCCTGCTGAGCGGGCCCGTTTCGAAAGGACGCCCAACTGGATTCCGTCGGCCCGGTATGTTCCACCGCGACGTCTTCGGCCAACCCCGTGCTGCTTAGACACAGCGCTACGAAAAATCCGCAGAGCCGTCTTGTTTGGCAGTCAAAATCCATCATGGCTTTATCCCCTGATAATCATTTGCCGGCAGGCTGAAAATGAAAAGATCTAGTTGGCGTTTCGATAGATTTCGCGGAACGCCGACACATCCATTGTTCGCGGGTTAAAATTGCCCGTCCACTGTTGAGATGCTTCGGCACTTAGAGTTTCCAGCATTTCTGTTTCGATAGGAGTGTCGATCGCGTCCGACAGCGTGGTCGGCATACCGGCAACACGCAGCAAATCTGTAAAACCTTCCGCCAGACACTCTGTCGCCGCTTCAGCAGAATCACCTCGCCCCGCCCAGCCGACGGCCAGCGCGAGTTCGCGGTACAATGGTCCGACTTCCGGTTTGTTCCATCGAATCACATGCGGCAGCATGACGCCCACCGCAATGCCGTGAACTGTGCTGAAGTGAGCCGAAAGCGGATTCGCTGTGGCATGAGCGGCTCCCAGCATACTGGTTTCGATGGCTGCTCCCGCAAAATGAGCCCCCAGCAGCATGTGGCCTCGCGCGGCGACGTCTTCTGGTTGTTCCATCACCGTCGGAAACGCACCCGCGAGCAGTTGCCAAGCCTGTCGAGCGAACATTTGTGACACGGTGTTGCGTTTTGTTGTGACGTAGCTTTCGATAGCGTGCGTCATCGCGTCGATGCCGGTCGCGGCAGCCACAGACTGCGGCATCGTGACCGTTAGTTCCGGATCCAGAATCGCAACTTTGCACGCTGCTTTAGGATCGCCGCACGGCATCTTCATATGCGTTTTTGCGTCCGCGATAACGGCAAACGATTGGGCTTCGCTACCCGTGCCGGAAGTGGTCGGAACGGCAACCATTGGTAGCATTTCATTGTTCGCTTTGCCGACTCCGCGATAGTCGTGCATCTGACCGCCGTTGGAGAGCAGAAAGTTGGCTCCTTTGGCGCAGTCCATACTGCTGCCGCCGCCCAGTCCTACGATGAGTTGAACGTTATGTTCTTTCGCGAATGACACACAGCGATCCACGTCGTCCGTGGTCGGATTCGGTGCGACGTCATCGAAGACAGACACCTTCAGCCCGACTTGCTTTAGCGATGCGACAGCCGTTTCGCTGTGGCCCGCCGCTCTGAGTCCCGGATCGGTCACCAGCAGAATCTTAGTCGCCCCAAATTCAGCGACGATCTCCCCAAGCTGCGAAAAGCTACCGGCACCGTAAACGACGCGCGTCCGCGGTTGGAAGTCGAACGCTGACCCGACTGGCAATTGAAGATTGCCTTGAATGGCAGTTTGAGCGGCAGAAGTCATGGTAATCAGATTTCGGATTCAACGGAGAAGCCGCTGTATCCGCGGACGTCAGGAGATAGGGAGCTTGCAGGGCGGGGCCGTATGATATCGCGATTTCAAACAGGGAACAACGATTCCCCTCAACACGAAAAGAACGCCGCCAGATAACGCCTAAATCGCCCGACCTACGGGAACAACGGCCACCCAGACATCAAGATTTTGCCCGAAACATAGAATTCCCCCCTCCCATTCCGCCACCATTACGGCCGCAGCTTGCGGTTTAGATGATCCGTGATTGAGAATCCGAATGAAGCCGCCCTGCCTGGCAAGGAACAGCGCTGAAACAACTTCGCGTTCGGTCTCCAACGCTGGCCTCTTTTTTTTGACGGGAATTACAGGATTTAAAGGGTGAACAGGATCGTTTTCATCTTGTCAACCCTGTTCATTCTGCCTGATCTATTCAGCAACCGTACCGTCATCTTTGTGAAAGCTCGATGGCAGCTTGTGGCTTTTTAAAGCTGATCAGCCCCAATCGCCGTTGCCTTGAAAGCGAAACCGGTTTGGGCCTTTAAAGCCGGCCGCAATCTCGGCCAAAAGGTCGACAAAGAAGTCAGCACCGCTACCCGCGTCCTCAAGTCCAGGTGGGTCGTGCGACCACAATTGAACTTGATCGTTTTCTTCGTCGGTACCGTCAAGAAAAAAGTAGTTGCCGCAGCCATCACCAACGCCGAAATCGAAGTACTCGTCCTCCCATTTGGGGTCGGAATCAGCCAGGTGCAGCCGTAGATGCCAATTGCCCTTGAGTACAGCCTCCGTCGTTCCGTAAATGCCGAACTTTGCAAGATCGTATCCGTTGGCGATCACGGAGTCGATGAACATGCGATAGATGTTCGAAATGGCTATGTCGAGCTCTTCTTCAAGTTCGTCGAAGTCAATGTCGGCCATGGCTTTGAGGAGATCCCGGTTCTTGTCGCATAAAAACGAATTGCGATCTATGAGTTGGCAGTAGGTCAAGCAAAGCCTGACCTACTGGTCAGGGCCGCCCTCTTTTACAAGATGCCGAGTTTGGCGAGGAGGCATGGGACTT
>CAYZYB010000641.1:0-3835 GCA_964481505.1 uncultured Planctomycetaceae bacterium
CGGGTATCCCGACGCCGGTATGCACCGGTCCTTTTGGGCGAAACTTCAGTGTCGCAAGAAACTCAGCGGATCGAGAATGCCAAAATTTGACGTCGCAGTTCTTGGTGGAGGGATCGTCGGCCTGGCCACCGCTTGGCAGATTTTGGTGCGGTATCCTAAGCAGTCGGTGGTATTGGTGGAGAAAGAATCTGCGCTGGCGACTCACCAAACCGGACGAAACTCGGGCGTTATTCATTCCGGGATTTACTACAAACCCGGTACGCTGAGAGCCACGAATTGCCGTGATGGCAAAGTGGCGCTGGAAGCATTCTGTACGGAATACGACATCCCCTGGGAGATGACCGGAAAGGTGATCGTTGCGACTTCAGAATCGCAGTTTTCGGCGTTGCAGAACATCTTTGATCGCGGCCAGCAGAACGGCGTTCGCTGTGAAATCGTTGATGAAACGCGACTCAAAGAGCTCGAACCACACACTGCCGGGATCAAGGCAATTCATGTCCCGGAGTCCGGAATTGTGGATTACCCAGCGGTCTGTCGGAAGCTTGGCGAACTGTTGGCTGAACAGGGTGCAGCGGTACGCCTCGGGACAAAAGTGACTGGCATGCGGCAGTCGACGGACACCGTGACGGTTGCCACAACCGGAGACGCTATCGAAGCGTCTCAGGTGGTCAACTGCACTGGTCTGTTCAGCGATCGTGTCGCAAAGATGTCGGGGCAAAAAATGCGGGAAAAGATTGTTCCCTTCCGCGGTGAGTACTACACGTTGAAGCCGGAAGCACAGCATTTGTGCCAGACGTTGATCTACCCGGTGCCCGACCCCGAGTTTCCGTTTTTGGGCGTTCACTTCACTCGCATGATTGAAGGCGGCGTGGAGTGTGGTCCCAATGCCGTGCTGGCTTTGGCGCGAGAAGGGTACCACTGGGGCGTGATTAGCCCACGAGACCTGTTTGAATCCTGCACCTATCCCGGATTCCTAAAGCTCGCGGCACGTTATTGGAAGACTGGTGCGGGCGAAATTTGGCGGTCTGTTTCAAAGGCGGCATTTGTGCGAGCACTTCAGAAGCTGGTCCCTGAGATTCGGGCTGAGCACCTGGAAGTCGCCCCCGCTGGCGTGAGAGCTCAGGCGCTGGCACCCGAGGGGCGGCTTGTGGATGACTTCCTGATTTTTCGAAACGAACGGGTTCTGAACGTCTGCAACGCTCCTTCTCCAGCGGCTACAGCGTCGTTGAATATCGGAAAGCTGATCACCGAACAGCTTGGAATCTGCGGGTAGCAGCGTCAATTTTCAGGGGCAATATTCCGCCGGACAAAAGGCGTCTGAATGTTGTTTCTGGTGGCGTTTGGTCACTGATCGAGCTGTTTCGCCTCATGGAATTCGACGCCCTAATGGGGATCAGAAAGGGCTGAACAGCGGATTTGAGCAGGTATCAGAAGACCGATGCAAACGAAGCAAAATGGACGTTTCGCCACCGGAATAGGACCAGCATTTACGTTGGTGTGTCTACCTGGGTTAAGCGATTTCCAGAGCGGCTTTAGCAATTTTCCGTTCTTGCGGAATAGACGAGATACGGGGACACGCTCCACGAGGATTTTCGCAGAGCATGGGTTAAAAATGGACGAAGGGGAAAACGTTGTCGAAAGAACTGTTCAGTGGATGCGTGGGTTTTGGCGACTATAGGTGGTTTTTAGGTTCGTAGTGGCTGAGTTTTTCCCTGCGTTTTTCATACATCACGAGGATTAGGGTGAGAATTCGGGTTTTGGGTCCAGGGAAAGATGAACCGCCATCGACAATCGCGGGTTTTCCCTTTTTCCCTGGACTTTGCAGTGTTTGAAAAAATGATAATGCTCGTCATATAAATGAGGCATTCCGCGCTAACTGTTCTGCAGCTAATGCCCTGTCTCAGGCGGTTTTTTGTACAATTTTGAGTTTCGGAAGTTCAATTCGGGCCAGCAATAGAAGGCATCAGTCGGCTTAAGACCGCTCGTTCAACGGGGGGTTTGGGGGCGAGCTGATGAATTTTCTATTGAGGTAAATCCGGTTTTTGACATTGGTCTCCAAGGACGCAACATGCTGATTTCTTCATGGCTTAAGTCGTTTCGCACACTCCTCAAAACGCAGCCGCGCAAAGTGCGACGTCAGGTTAAGCGAACATCCGGACAAGCGGAAAGTCTGGAAGCAAAGACCCTGCTGACCGATCCGTTGTTTCAGCGAGCGTTGTTGCCTGGCGGGGCGGCGTTTGTGGAGAACAGCACGCTGAGCTTCACGCCGACACAGGTTACGCTGCAGTTTGATGCCGGTCAGGAGCTAAACCCAGCTGTCCTCGATGTGAACGGAACAGGAGCCGACACGTTGACTCTGGTGCGAGCTGGCGGAGACGGAGTCTTCGATACTCCGGATGACATTTCTGTCGGCTTGCAGTCTCTGGGACGCAACATTGCGCCAAACCGCAACGAGTTGACGTTTCAGTTTGCAGAAGATTTGCGGACGGATTCGTACCGTTTGACGATCAATGGTGCTGACGCAGGCGTGGCCGTTCAAAACCTTGACGGCGACTTTCTAAATGGTGGAGTAAACGAAGATTTCTTCTTCAACATCGACCAAACAGACCCAACACTGATCGCTGTCCTGCCGGGTACAGACACGTCTATCAATCTGAATCCGCTATTGCCATCGACGGTATTGAACAGCCCTCCGAACGAGCTGGTTCTGCGTTTCAATCCTGGTCAGGTCATTGATCCGCTGACCGTCAGTCAGGACACGATTTTCGTTACACGAGCAGGGCATGACGGTTCGTTCGGCGAAACAAACGACCAGAACGTATCGATTGGGTTTGTGGGAATCGGTGATGCTCCCGAAGAAGTTGTCGTTCGATTTGCTGAAAATCTTGTGGACGATACGTATCAGATTACGATCAAGGGCAGCGGTTCTGAGGTTCTACAGAGCGATCTGGGAGAGACCTTCAACGGGGGCGCCGATCTGAATGTGGAATTTGCTCTGGATCTGGGTGCGCGAATTCTGTCCGTTGATCCCCAGCCGATCGAGCGTCTGGCTGACGGTTCACTGAACCAAAATCGGGACCAGATTGTTGTCTACTTCAATGAAGACGAATTGAGTCCGGCTGCTGCGCAGAACACCGCTTTTTATCAGCTGATTTTCACCAACGATTCGGTTCAAAATGATGACGATATAACCCACAACCCAACCGGAGTTGTGTACGATGCAGCAACGAACTCGGCTGTGCTGACGTTTGAGAATGACCTGGCACTTCTACCGGGTTCCGGAGCAGGCACCTATCGACTTCGCATTGGCAACGATGAAGTCACGCCGCCAGCACCAATTGTGCCCGCCATTGCCGCAGATCCCGGATCAAGTTTCCGCACTGCTGACCAGAGCCTTGGGACGATCACAGACAGCTATCTGATCAGTTCCGCGATCGACGCTCAGTTCTTTCCGTTCCAGTTTCCTGGTGCGAATGATGAGCCGGGGCATCGGCAAATCGAAGTGGAAAATCACCTCCTTAGCGGAGGCGATACTGGTGCTTCTGGTATTAGTCAGATCTTCTACAACTTTCAAACATTTTATGGTGTAGACCCGGTCAGCGGAGCTCCTCTGGAGAACCAGATCACACCGCTTCAAATGGAGCGGGCTCGTGAAATCTTCGAGCTGTATTCGACGTTACTGGGAATCGACTTTATTGAGTCGGACAATCTGGGACTGACGATCGTAACCGGTGACCTGCGTGCCTTGTCACCGACCATTCCGACCGGCCCTGGCGGAGTTGCCGGACTTGCGGGCGGCGGCATCGCCATTATGGACCTCGGTGAAATCTGGAAC
>CAYZYB010000642.1:0-3823 GCA_964481505.1 uncultured Planctomycetaceae bacterium
CGATAACACCGCCAGCCCCACCGGCCGCCCACTCACAAACTTTGAGCTCGCAACGCGACTCTCCTACTTTCTCTGGTCCAGTATGCCTGATGACGCACTCACTCGCGCAGCAGCTGTCGGTGAGCTAAGCATCGCCGAAAAATTAAACGCGCAGATCGACCGAATGATTGCCGACGAGAAATCAAATGCACTCGTTGAAGATTTCGCCTATCAATGGCTCCGCATCAGCCAGTTCGATCGTTTTAAACCCGACCGTGCGATTTGGACAGACTTCTATGGTCTTGAGAAAGTTGGACTTAGCGAATCAATGGCCGCCGAGCCATTGGAAATGTTCCGAGAGGTTCTGGCCACGGATGACAGCGTGCTCAACTTCCTCGATTCAAATTGGACAATGCTCGACGAGCGGCTCGCCGTGCACTACGGCATCACCGGTATCAAAGGGGAAGCCTTTCAACGTGTTGCTTTCGCCCCAATGGAACAGTGGGAAAAACGGATGCAGCGTATCGCAGTCAACCAGCCGACGCTTGGGCCGTTTCATTCCATCGGTCCTTTCAAGGGCACCAGTTTCGACAACGCCTTTGCTCAGGAATTCGCTCCTGAACGAGGTGTGGATCTAAGTGCAACGTTCGGTGATCGAAACTGGCAGCAGCGAGACGATTGGGAGGACGGGATGATCCACTCAACATTCGGGGAACGGAATTCGGCCTACTATCTCTATCGCGTGATCAACGCTCCGATTGCACAATCGCTAACGTTGTCGTTGGGGCAGGACGACGCCGTCAAAGTTTGGCTCAATGGAACGCTGGTCCGGTCATTAAACAAATACGGGCAGGTCATCGCCGACGAACATCAGCTCGACGTAAGTCTCCGCGAGGGGGATAACGAACTGCTCATCAAAATAGTCAATGGTACAGGAAGTGGCGGGTACTATTTTCAGGCACTCCCTCTCTCGATTGAGGTAATCGATGCCCTAAAACGGCCGAAGAATCAACGTTCGGCTGTTTCTCAGTTTGCATTGTCGGAACTTTTCAATGCGGCGGAACCCACGGCGCCGCGCGGCGGACTGATTGGGATGGCAGGAGTCCACAAGTGGGGCAGCGACGGAATTCGCACGAAGCCGGTGGAACGTGGAAAGTACATTCTGGATGTTCTCTTCAACGATCCACCTCCCCCGCCGCCACCGAACGCCGGGGAAGTTCAACCGAACATACAAGGCGAAAACCTTACCGTGCGGGAGCGACTGGAACAGCACCGGAGTATCGCGGCATGTGCCAATTGCCATCGACGCATCGATCCCTACGGACTCGGACTGGAAAACTTCAACGTCATTGGCAAATGGCGGACCAAACAAGACGGTGAAAAGCCCCTGCGTCAGTGGTCAGAGCGTCGCAAGCTGAACATCAGCGGCACGCTTCCCAACGGCGATCAATACAGGAACTTCTCCGAATTCAAGCAACGAATCGTCAGCCAGGAAGATCGATTCCTGAAGGGGCTGTCCGAAAAGTTACTGACTTACGGCTTAGGACGCCCCATTGAAGCGAGCGATCGAACAGTCATCAATGCCGTCGTCCAACACGCGAAACAGCACAAGCACACATTGAAATCAATGCTGGTGGCGATCGTCAACAGCGAGGTGTTTCTGTCCAAGTAGCTTCGGAGCTCTGCCTCAAGCGTTCATTCCGATGCCGCCGGACGAACCGCAATCACTACCGACTTCTGCAGCGATCGCGGAGTTCAACGGCCTGGCCAATCTGCGAGCCATGGGATGTTGCGATCGATGACTGTATCCTGACAGACGCGGGCGAATTCCGTGGAACGACGCGGCTGGCCTGGTTCGACTCGGTCGATCCTGAGGTCGATGATGTGAGCGGCGACTTCGCGTGCTGTTGTTTCTGCCGAATCAAGATCGATGTCTGTCCACTTCGCAATGCTGGCACCAACTTTGGCAAGATCGCCGGGCAGATGAATGTATCCCAACTCCAGATTATCGTGGACATCCAGTGACCGCACCAGAAGCCGGTACAGCGGCAACTGCAGGTCGACCCATTCCTGCTTCTTAAAGTGAGTCGATTCCGGACGGTCGGCCCTTTCGCTGGATTTGTAGTCCAGCACGCGCCATTGGCCGGTCGTTTGGTGCTGATCAATACGATCGACTCGCCCAATCAGAGTCACCGGTCGGCCTTCCGAATCGGTGAACTCTTCGTACCGCAACTCTTTTTCCGAATGCTTGATTCGCCAGCCTTCTGATGCGTTGCTCGCCTGCCAGTGAGCGAAGGCTGTCAGTCGATTCTGAACCATCTGCAACTGCACAGAAACCGTCGCACTGCGATTGCGACCGAAGCGCTGCAGCGCCAGACTGTTCAGCGTCCTTAGCAGAAACTCCTCGATCGGTTCTGCTGTCGTCGCTTCTGAATAGGCCGACTGACCGAAGTCGTTGAGCACGTCGTGAATCAGACTACCGAACGCCGGGGCGGCGAGTTCCAGAGTTTCGTCTTCCACAGAACGTAACCGCAATTCACGCTTCAGAAAATAGCGATAAGGGCATTCCAGGTACTCTCGAAACGCGGTGACCGGAATTTCAGCTGGCGCGGAAGGAACTTCAACCGGCTTAGGAATTGTGAAGCCGCTCAGACGTCGCGGCGTTTCTTCGTGCGTTGCGGAATCTGATTCGTCGGTTGCTGCGTCTAACGAGGGTGAGCCACCATCTGTAGTTTCTGAGTCGTAGAACTTTCGCACGCGTGCCGGAAGGCTCTCGGCGTCAGCAGCAAACCACAGACGACTTGGAGCCAGAGGATTGGCCTTGGCGTCTGTCTGGCCTGCAATGAACACCATCTGCTCACGACTGTTCATCATGGCGGTCAATGCATACGCATCACGGGCGTACCGTCGTCGGTTGTCTCGCAGGTTAAGTAAGGTTCGAAGACTGTTCGGCAGAAAAACATCCGACGTGACCGATTCGGGAACGAATCCTTCGTTAAAACCTGTCAGCAGTAAGACCGGGCTGTCATCCATGGCCAATTCCAGCCAGCCGAGCAGGTCAATGGCGTTATCGTTTGGCGCTGGCGGAATCGGAGTTTCGGCCGTTTCTTTCAGCAGAAACTGAATCGCCTGAGCCGCGGTACACTTCAGCATCACACCATCGGGAACTCGAGTCAGCACTTCTGCCGCTTCAGAAAGTGCCGTGCAGCACGCGGAGATTCCTTTGTCGCGAAACTCATCGGGCTGCAGCTCGTAGTCTCGGTAGACTGCGTCCAGCAATCTCAACACACCGGTTGCCCACAAATTTAATGGTCGCTTCGATTCTAACTGACTGTGCAGCGAACGCGGCATCACGTCGACGTCACCGTCAAACAAGAGTTGCTGCTGCGATGTCGCTGTACCCGGAGCCCCTGTCGTCGTCCCCGCGACTCTGAATTCCGCAGAACAGAGTTGCCCCAGAAGAGATTCGACGGACGAAATGATTCCGCCGACGATCTTCCGCCGGTTCTGCGAACCCAGCAACACACCCGGGCTGCTCTGCAAATGTTTCGCGATGTACTGGTCCAGTTCCGTCAACCAGTCAGCAGGCTCAGCTTTCGCTGAAGGCTTTGATGTTGACCTGGGCAAATGACGATCAATCCAGTCAGCGACATCAGGGTGACGGACAAGGTCTGACAACGTCGCAAAATCGGGCGGCAGACCTCCGCGAGCAGACGTCAGATGATCGACAATTCCGTTTAGCAATCTCCACGGACGACTGTCCTTAAGTTGCATTCCAACAGGCCAACGTCCGTCGGCGCCAGCGTCCGAGAGATTCTGCAGGACGGTCGGCACCAGCGAACTG
>CAYZYB010000643.1:0-3821 GCA_964481505.1 uncultured Planctomycetaceae bacterium
TTTCATAGCAATACGATTTTCTACAGCGTGATTCAGGACAGCCTGCGTGCTGAAGGATTGCCGGAACATGCCGTGCAACTTGTCGAAACAACGGACCGCGCCGCGGTCGGGGGATTCCTGTCACGCGGCGACCAGATCGATGTCACAATTCCCCGTGGTGGGCGTTCTCTGATTGAACGAGTTGCCAACGAAGCCACCATGCCTGTCATCAAACACTTCGATGGCATCTGTCATGTTTACTTGGACGCTTCAGCCGACCAGAAGATGGCTACTGACATCGTTTTGAACAGTAAGTGCCATCGCCCTGGAGTCTGCAACGCGGCTGAGACACTGTTGGTCCACAAGGACGCAGCTGCTCGCTTCTGGCCAGCCCTGGCCAGCGAACTACAGAAGCAGGGCGTTGAGCTGAGATGTTGCGCGGCGTCCGCGGAGGGAATCGAAGGCGCCGTAGCGGCGACCGACGAAGACTACGCCACGGAATACCTGGAATTGATTCTGTCTGTGCGAATTGTCGACTCTGTCCAGGAGGCCGCCGACCATATCCGGAAGTTTGGGTCGGGGCATACGGAGTCGATCGTGACGGAGCATCTGCCGTCCGCGGAGTACTTCCAGAACCATGTCGACTCCTCTGCCGTCATGATCAACGCCAGCACCCGGTTCAATGATGGAGGCGTTTTCGGTCTTGGAGCCGAAATTGGTATCAGTACCGACCGCTTTCATGCTCGTGGTCCCTGCGGATTGCGGGAAATCATGAGCTACAAGTACATCGTGAATGGAGCTGGGCAGGTTCGCTGAATTCCGAGTCTCCGTTGGCCGACGGCACTCCAATTCGCAGGACATGACCTCCATCCCGTGAAATTCCAGGGCAATGAGAGATATTTCCGGAGGATTTGCTGCTTGGGTTAGGATCTCAGACAGCAGTTGCCGATACTCTGGGGACCGCAAAACGCAGTTGATTTGCGATATTTTGCGTTTCCAATGCGGAAGAAGTCCCCAACAATCCCAAATTTGGTGGTTCGAAGGGAGAGTGCTGGACTTTCAAATTCAGTCGACGCTATACTCCGCGGCTCGCATTTTACGAGCAAATTTACGTTCGCTCACATAATTGTTGGTGATAGATCGATGCCGAAGCAAAAAACTCATAAGGCCATGAAAAAGCGGTTCAAAATCACCGCTTCCGGCAAGGCCAAGCACCGCAGTGCATTTCGTGGTCACCTGCAGAGTGCCAAATCGTCTAAGCGCAAGCGGAATCTGCGAAACGGTGGTATCACAGAAGGCAAGGATGCAAAGAACATCATTGTTGCTCTGCGTCCGTCTCTGTAGTTTTTCGTTGCCCCGTTTGTTGTCCATCAGCGGTCGCAGCCTGAGTTGTCAGGCGTGTGGATTATGACCGCGAATTAGAGTCAGAAGACTGAAACCATGCGTGTTACATACGGAAAAGCCCGTCGACGTTCCAAGAAGCGACTGTTTCGCGAAGCCAAAGGTAACTTTGGTGGCCGCAGTAAATTGTTGCGAACCGTCAAAGAAACAATCATTCGCTCACGAGCGTACGGTTATCGTGACCGACGTGTTCGCAAGCGAACGTTCCGCCAGCTGTGGATCATTCGCCTGACTGCAGCCTGCCGCGAACGCGGCATGTCTTACTCGCAGTTCATCAACGGTCTGCACCTGGCGAAGCTTAGCCTCAACCGCAAGACGCTCAGTGAACTGGCGATTACTTCACCGCCGGTTTTCGATGAGATCTTCGAAATCGTGAAAGCCGCCAAGACAAAAGCTGTCGCCTAAGCGTCGCTTTCAGCCAGATCTCAGCGAGTAACTTCTAACGGAGTTGCTCGCTTTTTTATGCGCCACGCACATGCTGGTTTTTGCGGCGGAGTAGATCCGCTAAACTCCGCCTTCAATCATTTGTCACCGGAGTCGCTACGTTGGACATTCTGCAAGCCTTCACGGATTACCTCACCGACGCAAAAGCTGCGATCGCAGCGGCATCGAATGCCGAGCAGCTTGAGCAGGTTCGCATTGAGTTTTTGGGCCAAAAGAAGGGCAAGCTTAAGGATCTGCAAAAACTTGTTGGCAAAGCTCCGAAAGAAGAAAAGCCGGTTGTTGGCAAGAAGTTCAACGAAGTGCGAACAGAAGTTCAATCGCTCCTGGAAGCCAAACTGGCCGAAGTTAATTCTGAAACGACTCAGACTGCGAGCGACTTCGACCCCACATTACCCGGGATCGCGCCACAACTGGGCGGCATGCACCCGATCACGAAGACGATTTCACATTTCCGTGAACTGATGGGGCGTTTCGGATTTGAAGTCGTTGAAGGTCCGGAAATCGAAGACGAGCTTCACAACTTCGACGCATTGAACATTCCCGAAGATCATCCCGCCCGCGATCCGCTGGACAACTTTTACATCGCCACCGCCAAAGCGACGGCAGGTGGGCCGATCCTGCTCCGAAGTCAGACCTCAACGGTGCAAATCCGCACTATGGAATCGACGCCTGCACCGATCAGGATCGTGTCATTGGGGCGCGTCTATCGCCCGGACACATGGGATGCCACGCACTCTCCGATGTTTCACCAGATGGAAGGCCTGTTCGTCGACACCGATGTAACGATGGCTCAGCTTAAGACTGTCCTAAGCCTGTTTGCTCGCTCTTTTCTTGGTCCGGATGTAGAAATCCGTTTTCGCCCGTCGTTCTTCCCCTTTACGGAACCGTCGGTTGAAGTGGACGTAAAATGGGGTGACGGATGGATGGAAATCGGCGGAGCCGGAATGGTGGATCCGAACGTCTTCAAAGCGGTTGGCTATGATCCGGAAAAAGTCTCGGGATTTGCATTTGGATTAGGCATCGAACGTTTTTGCATGAAACACTACGAAGTTGACGACATTCGTCGTTTCTATGAAAACGATGTCCGCTTCCTGAGGCAGTTTGTGTAGAAAGCCGGAAGGTGTCCCGAAGCTACTTTCCAAATGCTTCAAGGGCGGCGTCTTTGACGGCTTTCAAATCGAGCTTCCCGGTGCCCAGCAGTGGGATGTTTTCCATCTCATGAAAGCTGTCGGCTGATGGAATCCACAGGTTCGGCAGTCCGGCTTCTTTGAGTTCATCCTGAACCTGTGACACAGGTTTTGCGAATGGTTTGTGCAGAACGATGAGACGTTCTCCTTTCTTCGCATCAGGAACGGCCGTCACAGCACATAGGACTTCCGGTTCATCCGTGAGGTCGTCGTCGACGATGCGAGTGAGTTCCTGTTCGATGCGAATGTGAGGCACCATTTCGCCACCGATTTTGGAGAACCGACTTTGGCGGCCGGTGATCTCAATGAACCCATCGCCACTAATTTTTGCGATGTCACCGGTGTCGTACCAGCCATCATACATCACTTCGTCCGTCTTCTCCTGGCGGTTCAGATAGCCGAGCATCACGTTTGGCCCCTTGATGCGCAAGAGTCCCTCTTCGTCTTGTCCAAGTTTTTCACCTGTGTCAGGATGAAAAACTCCGGCCACGGTCCCTGGTATGGCGCGCCCCACGGTGCCGTGGCGAGTCAGCGAATCATCTCCCGATTTTCCGGATCGATTGTCCGGCACGTTCAAAGCAGCCGCCGGCGACAACTCCGTCGTTCCGTAAGCTTCTGTTGGTTCGAAATTGTATTTTTCTTTCCAGGCAACGCGCAATTCCGGAGGCATTTTTTCTGCACCGACAAGTGCCAGGTCTACTGTTTTCATCTGCTCAGCATCACAGCGTTTCATGTACGACTTCAGAAACGTTGGTGTGGCGGCAATGATCGTGACTTTGTGCTTTTCAATAAGCTTCGCCACCATTCGCG
>CAYZYB010000644.1:0-3816 GCA_964481505.1 uncultured Planctomycetaceae bacterium
GAGTGAAGTCGTCTCGATGCTCTTTCAGCAACTCAAGATACTCAGTGCTGTCGTATTCGGCCCCCGGTTTTTTCGGGAACAGCGACGGCGGATGCAGGCCGAGTGTGTTGCAGATCATGACCATTCGCTTCGGTGGCGTCTGCTGTTCTCCACCGAAAACCGGGTTCATGGATTCGAGGAATGGCAGCGCAATCGCAACGCCGGAGGCTCTCAACGTACTTCGCCGTGAAATCGGTTTGTGCATAGGTGATGTTTCGTCAGGCTTAGAAGTTCCGGAAATTTACAATTTAGCAGAAGTTGTGAATGGCTTTTCTTTTCGACTGATTGTTCGTTGCATCCGTACGGCTGTGATGTTTTTCTGACAGAAGACTCATTCAGATGAACGCAGAAAAAGAGTCCCGGCGGGGCGTCTGAGTCTGGCATCTGTGTTCCTTCGTGTTTATCTGCGGCTACATTTTCTGCCCTGAATCGAGTCGCTGTTCACGTAGACTCCCTGCGACCGAGAAACGGCTATCGATGAGTAAACACCCTGCTGGCGACGACGTGTTGAATCAAACTTCGCACTGGATAGTCATCCGCCTTTGTTGCCTGAAGAATGCGTTCTACTTCGTCGCGATCGGCGAATGCGATTTCTCCACCGGTCGAAAATTCGATGAGTCGAGACAAAAGATTACGAGCGACCTGTTCTGTCGATTTCTGTAGTTCGATCTTGTATTCATCAAGACCGGAAAACTCCTGCCCATCCGCCGTGACACCGGAATTGTCGACCGGAAGGCCCAGATTATAATCGAGGTGAGCGAATCGTAACCCGGGTGTTGCTTCACGCTGAACGCCTTTGCTGTTGCGATACCGCTTTCGCAGATTTCCGATCGGATCAAAGCACTCCATCGCAAAGCCTGGTGGATCGATTTTCCGGTGACACACAGCGCAGGTTTCTACCGACTGATGCTTCTCGAGCGTTTCGCGAATCGTGGTGGCTCCCCGTGTGTCCGGTTCTATTGCACCGACGCCCGGCGGCGGTGGATTCGGCGGCAGCCCCAGCAGATTAGTTAGCACGAAGTTCCCGCGTTTCACTGGTGTCGTCACGGTTCCATTGGCCGTCACTTTGGCGATGGATGCGTGAGTCAGAATACCGCCACGAACACTTTCGTTATTCAGCATCACCTTGCGCATCGTTTCACCTTTAACACCTTCGATGCCGTAATGTTCGGCGAGCTTCCGATTCAGAAACGTAAAATCGGAATCGATCAGGTTGCGAACACTGAGATCTTTCGCGATCAGATGACCAAAGAATTCACGTGTTTCCGCCAACATCGCTCGTCGCAGAACATCGTCGTATTCGGGATACAAATAGGTGTCTGGCGTTGTGGCATCAATGCGTTTGAGTTCCAGCCACTGATCAAGGAAGTCATGAACAAACCGTTCGCACCGGGGATCATTCAGGAGTCGATTGACCTGCTCTTTCAATACTGCGGGCTTTGATAACTGACCGTCCTGGGCCAGTGTCAGAAGTTGTTCGTCGGGTAAACTTCGCCACAAAAAGTAAGACAATCGATCGGCCAAAGCGGCATCGTCGAGTGGCCCAGCGGCGCCGTTCTGAAAAATCAGTTCCGGCGAAACCAGGATGGCTCGCAACGGAATCCGGACGCATTCCACGAAGTCGCGTTTGGCGTCAAGACCAGGCTGAGCCAGGGCAATCAATTCATTAACCTCGTTATCGCTCACTTTGCGCCGGTAGGCTTTGGTCGCAAACTGTTGAACAATTGTGCGAAGATGTTCCACCGGCGATTGGGTTAGTTCCGGAAAGAACGATTTCCCCGCCAGTGCGCCGACGATGTTGTAATGCCATTTCATTCCAGGAAATAAATCTCTGGTACGTTGTGGAGGCCAGGTGTTTTCCAGCGGACCTTCGACGGTGACTCGGCGGATTCTTACTCCTTCCCCGCCAAACTCACTGGCTGGCTGCGAGCCGTAGATCACCTTTCCATTGGGAGCAGGTTCAAGTTCATCGGCGCTGACGTAAAAGTAATCATCGGGACGAAGATATTTTACTGTCGCAACTTCTCGATAGTCTTCTCCGACAAGATCCCAGGCAGCGAACAATTCGCTTTCACCCTGAGTGTCGTTTTGACGTTTCAGGCTCACGGTAATCGATGACCGCGGCTGATATGCAGCAGCTTTCACGGTGATTCGATATTCCCCGGGGACGGAAGGTTTGAACCCGTTGACGTCAGACCGAAAAATGAAGTTTTCACCACGAAACGTCACCACATCATGATCCGTTTTAAAGATCGTTCCGCCACCGCGCCGCACCGGTCGATCCACCCACATCTGAATGTACTTTGAGTGAAAATAGTCGATCTCGCGTTTCGCCATTTTGGGCTTCGATCCCAGTTGAATGGCTTCATCCAGCGCCACATCGGCCGCTTTCAGTAGTCCACGCACGTGGACGCTCGACATTTCCTGATTTGCCGCGATCACATCAAATGCCCCCGATTCGTTTTCCGGCGGGAGATGCTTTGCCAGGTCACCGCGGATTCCCAACAGGTCATGCAACGTGTGTTCGTATTCCTCACGAGTCAACCGTCGTGAAGGAACTCGGCCATGCGTTTGTTGCTGCTGCCGGTTTGCCGCGGTGAGCCTGTTCTTCAGAAATGCCAGCGCGGCGGTTCGCGTTTGTGCATCGGGGCGAGGTTCCGAAGCTGGAGGCATCTCTCCTGCCTGGACGCGATCATAGATTTTAACCCAGGTGCGACACGCATCCTTGTCTTCAAAATCGATGTCCAGCTTTTTAAAGTCGAGTCGAGTTTCTGTGTTTTCGTCATGGCAGCCGATGCACGACGATTCGATGAGCTGCTCCATGTCATCCGCGACACAGGAAGTACATTGGGAATGGACACCCGACAAAATGATCACGATGGAAGATGTGAGAATCGTTTTCATGCAGGCTGTATTCTGTCGAGCGTTCGGAGTTCGATATTGTGGCTGTGCAGATTGATCCACGGAAGCCTGGCCAGCTTTGTGCGGTTGAGAAATCGTTGAAGATGTCCTTGAAACGGGCCTTAATTTCCTTTCAGGGCTGTGATTGTGAATGCTGGGTTTGCGTTATACCACCGAGAGGCATTTGCGGCGTAAAGGCGGAGTTCGGTCAGATTCAGCGTAGTAGAAACGAATCGCTTCTCACCGCCTTAATTCAGTACCGTGACTGCTCGCGGACTGAATAAATGCCAAAAGGTCGTAGATTTCTTCGACTGAATACGTATCGAGCAACCCTGTTGGCATCGTGGAGATGTCGGCCGTTTTACGTTCTTCAATCGATGATTTGAGTATCACTTCAATGCCTTCGGGCTTGAGTAGATTCGGGATAAAGTGAACCTCGTCGTCCGTCTCTTTAATGACCAGCCCTGTTCTCATTCTTCCGTCGTCGGCGAGAATCATTTGGGTTTTGAAATCCTTGTTGATTTCCGCCGACGGTTTGACAATCTGGTTCAACAGTTTTGAGCCTCGGAAGCGTTTCGTTACGTCTGCCAGGTCAGGGCCGAATTTCTTTTTGCCAGGACCGATGTTGTGGCATCGGCTGCAGGTGGCCTGTTCGAAAATCTTCCGGCCTCGTTCCAGGTCACGATCGCCCAGTTTGTTCGGAGCGTCGCCAAAATAGTGGTGTTGCCACTTCTTCACCAAACGCCGTTTTTCCGACATGTCGCTGCTGGCGACGTGTTCCAGAATCCGGACGAACATCTGGCCGTCACGACGACGTGAAGGATTCGCCTCGCGGAATTCGTGCCAGAGTCGCCCAACATGACCACGGTTTTGGGA
>CAYZYB010000645.1:0-3806 GCA_964481505.1 uncultured Planctomycetaceae bacterium
GGACTGAGCTTCCACATTATCGGTGATGCCGTCGTTGTCGCTGTCGATGTCCAGACTATTGCGGATGCCATCGTTGTCGAAGTCAACTGTGATACGAATGTTATCCAGTGCAAAGCGTTCCGTGGCATCAATACCGGCTTCCGGATCGGTGCCACCGGGGCCAAAGTTGATCGTGTCCGAAGACGACGCAGCGCCTACCAGCTCATAACGCCATTCGACGTGGTCTAGATTCTGCAGGAAGGATTCCAGCGCCGCATCAGTGATTGGAGTACCACCGGGGGTCGTTGAGAAACTGGCCCCTTCCAGCTTGACGCTTAACGTCTGGAATTCACCTTGGGCGTAAGTTTTCAGGTCGCCCTTTGGCTGTGCCCACAGAATCGTCACGCCAGCGCTCGCTTCGGATGGTTGATCCAGCAGGCGGACCCAGACACCAGTGCCCTGATAGTTCACATTGCCATCAGGTGCAGCGAAATTCAGGTGATCGAACTGCAGCGTGCGACCGAGTTCAAAGGCGGCTTTTTGAGTCGCCGTCAACTGCGGAGAAACGACGTCGGTCGGTCGAGCAAAATTATCGAAGCCACCAATGAAGCCGTTGCCGTCCAGGCTGGTGACACCATTGGGTTTATCGATCGTGACATCGAACTGCTCGACACCATTCAGCAACACATTTGCGTCACGAGACTCAAACGTCTTTGTGAAGTCCGGATCCTCGGCGAACGACGCATCGTAATTCTTCAGGTTGCTGTCGCCGTTCCCGTTGACGCCGGTAATGTTGTGACCAACGTCTGCTCCCGTCCGCTGGGTAAAGTTGGTTCGCAACCTTCGCGCAGTGAACCCCTGGTCAGCATCGCCGGCGATCGCGTTGGCTTCATTGAAGTCAAACAGCACAATGGTCTCAGTGCCTGAGATTCCATTGGGGCCATCTTCCACAACATCCAGAATTCCATCGTTGTCGTCGTCAATGTCGGCCGCGTCGTGAACGTTGTCACCATCTGTATCGAGGGCTTCGCGGAAATCGCTGTCGATGTCCAAAGCGATTGCATTGGAGCCATCTCCACCCTCCAAGTCACCATCGCTATCGGCCAGTGCGATCGAAGACGCATCCCGGTCTTCGTCGTTGACGTCAAAGCCGACGACTTCGTCAACCGCATCGAACAGACCATCGCCATCGAGATCGTTGGCACTGGCAAGCCCCGTTTGCTGTCCCTGTCCATGCCCTGATTCGATCGCGTCACTTATTCCGTCATTGTCGCTATCCAAATCAATGTAGTCCGCCACGCCATCGGCTGAACTTAGTGCTGCGTCGGTATCAACTGGTGTCAGACCGGTGCCTAAATGGGTAAACGTGCCATCTTCATTTGTGCCTTCGGATCCAGGCAAGGAGTTCTCGGTGCTGTCATAGCGATCGTCCAAACCATCGCGGTTGTCGTCCAGGAATGCCGCCGTTCCACCGATGCCACTGGGTGCGATGTAGTTGGCAGTTGATTGAGCTTCCACATTGTCGGTGATACCGTCGTTGTCGCTGTCGATGTCGAGGTGGTTGAAGATGCCATCTTCGTCAGTGTCAATCGAAGCACTCTGTCCCAACCGAACATTGTCTACAAAAACATATTCGTTGGACGGATCAATGGCCCCCGTCAACGCCTGAATAGCAAGATGCACATCACCGCCAGTCCAAACGAGTTCCGCTCGGAAAGTTCTCCATGTGTCGGGTCCCATTGTCGGAAAACCATTCATCGTTCCCGCCGACACAAATTCCCCGACCGACACAAGTTCGTCTGGAGCCCCCAATTGATTGAAGGCGTTCACGGTTCCATTGTTAATCCAAACTGCCAGTGCGGTGTCGTTGTCTGACGGCAGGAAATTTAGCGCCCCAACATGAGGATTGAAACCCGGTGCATAGTTGAATTCGACAAGAATTGAATTACCAACCTGAAAACCATCTGCCACCAGTTCATCCGCAGTGATTGCAAATCCGAAACCATCATTGTTCCCGCGGGCGATATTGTCGCGCGCGCCCAATGCCGCGAATGAGTCGCCTTCAATGAGATCATAAAACGGTGAACCTTGCGCCGAGGCGACAAAATCCGGAGTTGCAATTTGAAAGTCGACATCCGTACCGGAGAAGTTGAAATTTGAAAGATGGCTGTTCGTTGGGCGAGCCGCTGTGGCGGAATCACTGACCGTAGCCGCCCCTTCAAAACCGATCTGTAAGGAAGCATTTATGCCGGATTCATCAACATCCAGAATGCCATCGTTGTCGTCATCGACGTCGACCGCGTCATGCACGTTGTCGCCGTCGGTGTCGAGCGCTTCACGGAAATCGCTGTCGATGTCCAGAGCGATCGCATTGGAGCCATCTCCGTTCTCCAGGTCACCATCGCTATCGGCCAGAGCGATCGAAGACGCATCACGGTTCTCGTCATTGACATCGAATCCATCGTCGACGTTTCCACCTTCAAACACATCCAGCAAACCATCGCCATCAGCGTCCGGCGCCGCAACGCCCGTCTGCGCTGTCAATGGTCCCGCTGTACCACGTTCGGCGGCATCTTCAAATCCGTCGCCATCACTGTCCAGGTCCAGGACATCCGCCCTGCCATCGCTGTCGGTATCGACAGGAGTCAAGCCAGTTCCAACATGGGTAAACGTACCATCCGCACTTGTTCCCGCGGATCCAGTCAGGGAGTTCTCGGTGCTGTCATAGCGATCATCCAAACCGTCACGGTTGGCGTCAAGGAACGTGGCCGTGCCACCGACGCCACTCGGTGCGATATAGTTGGCCGTGGACTGAGCTTCCACATTATCGGTGATGCCGTCGTTGTCGCTGTCGATGTCCAGATGATCAAGAATGCCGTCGTCATCGGTATCTCTTAACAGTCCAGTCGCGTTGAGTGCCCCAAAAGAGATCGAACCACCGTCAAGCGGATCCCATAGAATGATCTCAAGTCGATCGACCGGCGTTGAGTAATGCAGTTGCACTGACCCGTCGCGTGTGTCAACGGCCACTGCACTACTGTTGTTGAAGCGGTTGCCACCTCGATAAGCCACGCCACCAGGGAACAGTGTATAGTCATTTGCCGACAGGCTGACGAGCATCCCTTTATGGTAAGCGTTCACTGTGACATTATCGTTCAAGTCGATGCCATTTATCGTGAACGCCAGGTCTGTCAACGCGTCGTCGAATGTCATGTCGGCGACGATTTGGTTGGCGATTTTATCAGCAGTGCCGTTGTGCCCAATGTGGATCCCATGCTCCCCGGAGTAGTGGAAATCTGAGATCTCGTCGATCGTAACAACACCGGCCCCGTCGGCTGATATGTCAAGCGTAACACCGGTAGTCGCAAACTTCAGGCCGCTGTTGTTTACCAAGTCGGCAGCTCCTTGGCCGGCAATTGTAGACAGGTCGTATGCGAACGTTCCGACAACATCGCCCTCGTCCATATCCAGAATACCGTCGTTGTCGTCGTCAACATCCACCGCGTCATGAACGTTGTCACCATCGTTGTCCAGTGCTTCGCGGAAGTCGCTGTCGATGTCCAGAGCGATTGCATTGCCGCCATCCCCAGCCTCCAAATCTCCATCGCTGTCAGCCAGAGCGATCGAGGCCGCATTACGATTTTCGTCGTTGACGTCGAACCCATCGTCGAGGTTCCCACCTTCAAAATCATTCAACAGACCATCGCCGTCGGTGTCAGTTGAGGCGTTCGAAGTGACGGCTGTTTGAGCCGTCAATGGTCCTGCCGTACCACGTTCAGCCGCGTCTTCAATTCCGTCGTTGTCGCTATCCAGATCAAGGTAATCGG
>CAYZYB010000646.1:0-3803 GCA_964481505.1 uncultured Planctomycetaceae bacterium
ACGTTAGCTTGTCCAGATTTATGATGTGTGTTTGCTCGTCAGCGACCAGTCGCCGGATAAAGCAACTGCCAATAAAGCCGGCACCTCCTGTGACAAGAATGACGCTCATAGATTTGTTCCGTGCGGTGAAATTAGCCTGAAATTAAACAGATGGCCCGGGTGACTCGGCAGACCACGCCTTCATTGCGATGTCAAGAGCCTCTTCGACGGGAGCCATCGATAGTCCGGCTGCGACCGCCTTGCTGCTGTCGAGGATACAGTTTGAGCGGGGAGTGCTGGCTGCAACCTGCATGAATTCCTCTTCAGTTTCGAAGAATGAAAACGATTTGTCACTTAGGCCATGGCGAGCAATCATTTCGACAACTTCCTGAGTCGTGACGGAACCGGGATTGGTCAGATTGTATGTGCCGAAGGCGATTCGTTTGGTCCAGCAGTCGACACAAGCTTCCACAAACTGCTCCAGATGTGACAGGCTGTTCGTTGCGTTTAAAAGCCGGTCATAGCGCATCATTTTACTGATGTAGTTTCGTGGCGAATCAAATTCATCAAACGGGATTCTTAGACGCCAGACGAAGCACTTGTCTGTCCCTTCCAGTACTTCTTCGCCAAGCGCTTTGCATCCGGAATAGAAACTGCAGTTGTCCTGCCGAAACGAAAAGTTGGGAGGATCGCTTTCGGAAAACCCGGCTCCGTCCGTCTTGGCGCCGGTATAAATGCAGCCCGACGAAACATGTCCCCAGGGCAGATCGAGGTCTTCGCAGACCTGGCGAATGATGCCCGGCAGGACCGCGTTGCCCTCGAGGCATGCCGTCTTTTGTACTTCGCAGGCATCCACATTGGGCTTCCCTGTGAAACCAGCCGCGTTGATCACGAATTCCGGCTTCGTTTGACGCAGAAACGCTCGCAGCGAATCCCGATCTCCATAGTTAACATCTGATCGGGCGACGACTCGAAATGGAAGGTCGCGTTGAGTCAGCTGTTTTTGGAAAGCTTGGCCAACGTATCCACTGCCGCCGAGTACTACAAACATTGATCTCGATTCCGCGCTGGTAATTTACGATAGGAGGGGGGCGACTTTGACTTCAGGATTCGGCTCGAACCAGGAGTTTAGCAGTTTTCTGGCCGCGATACCTGCTGTTTCTGGCAGACAGTGCCTTGCCGAATTCCAATCAACCGTTCAAACTGCGAATCCCATAGATTTGCCTTTGTCATTCGGCAGCGACGGTCTGTGAGATGGTTGACTTACGCAGATTGTTGTCGTAGCGACGGAACGGATTTTCTGATGCCCATCCTTGGTGAGGAACCAGACCTCTATCCTGAACATCTCCTCGATTCTCCCGAAATCGCAGTTCCGGATGGTGATTGGTATGTGATTTACACTCTTTCTCGACGAGAGAAAGACCTGATGCGGCGCCTTCGAGTGCAGAAGATTGCTCATTACGGACCGATCGTTCCACGAAGAACTCGTTCTCCGCAAGGCCGTGTGCGTACGAGCTTTGTCCCACTTTTTGCCGGTTACGTATTCGTGTGCGGCACAGAGGAAGACCGTTACAACACTGTCGCGACAGGCTGTGTTTCGAAATGTCTTACGGTCACGGAGCCCGAGCAGCTGGTCGAGGATTTGTCGAGAATCCGCCTGTTGGAAGAGCACGGAGAAGACATTCAGGCTGAAATCCGCCCCACGGTCGGGCAGAAAGCTCGCATTGTTCGTGGCCCGCTTAAAGAGCGAGAGCTGGTCGGCTCAATCACTCAGGTGAACAGCAAGCATCGCCTCACGATCATGGTTAACTTCCTGCAGCAGGGAGCTTCAATTACCGTGGACGAGGCTGATATCGAATTGATCTGATTCGAAGCGTTCTACCTTCGCTCTCCAGTAAAGACGCATTCGCCAATGAAGTCGTTGCAGTGACGGATCCTGGATCGCGGGAACCTTCGTTTCTCTGCCCTCATTCCCAAATCCTGGCTCAAACTTCTGGCGCGCCAATGCCGACGGGCTGTAGCTGACTGCGTGGTGCTGCTTCGAGGTCGCACCATGGTCGATGTGCCGTAGATCCATTCCCCTTAGTGCAGAGGATCGGCTAACACGCAGCTTTAACCAGGAACTGGAGATCACACGGTTGCATTTGGTCTGCCAAGTTCGTGGAATATGTCAAAATGGGAGGTTTGTACCGGTGCTGGGGCGGGCCTTTGCGTTTGCGCTTGTCTTTTTGATTGATTGAATTTTTGAATTCGGAAGTGCCGGAGAGTCGTATGCTTGTAAGTGATTGGTTGTCAGCTCTCTTCACATCGGCTGCGCCGCGACAGAGAGGCATGTTTCGAAAGCAAAATGGGCGACGTTCGGATGCGAAGTTCTCCAACGCTGCGGCGGAGCTTTTGGAAACGCGTGCCCTGCTTTCCCGCGCATCTGTGGTGCTGTTGCTTGAGGAAGTCGGTATCGGTGGTGCGGTCGATGGCACGATCGACTCTGGTGAGGAGTTCAACGTGCACATGCACGTTAGCGAATCCGTCAACAACCTCTCAGTATTCTCCGGGTACGCTGACCTAAACTTCGATGCGACTCATCTTGAAGCGCTCAGCATCACGCATGATTCGGATTACGGTTCGTTCGGTGCGACGGGCACCATTGATAACGTTAACGGCCTGATCGATGAATTGGGTGGCAGTGATGGCTTCTCTCCCCCTGCCGACACACGAATTGCGACGGTCCGCTTCAGGGCAAAGACGGTAGGCAATTCGATTATTACTTCTGATGCTGGTGAAGCCTCGATTTCTCAAATCAGCTCGCACAACCCGAACAACGCTGGAGACCTTGCGCTGGTGACCAGCTTTGGTCAGCTATCAATCAACCAGGCTCAGGTGCCGGACTTCAGTATTTCTGATGTCGCTCCTGCTGCTGAAGGGACAGGTTCGGATACGTCTTTTGTGTTCGACGTGACAAGGAGTGGAGACACTGCTGGCGCTGCAACCCTGGACTACACAATAGTGGGCTATGAGACTCGTCAACTTAACGACGTTCCCGCGGAAGCGACTGATTTCGTTAACGGTTTTACTGGTGGAACGGTGTCATTCGCGGATGGTGAGTCCGTAAAAACGATAACGATTGATGTGATCGGGGATGCAGTCAGTGAAGAGAATGAGAGCTTCGCGATCAATCTACTGAACCCCAGTGTTTCGGCAACGATATCTGATGGTTTTGCTGTCTCCACCATTCTTGAAGACGACACGCCACTCGAAGTTGTAGGCGTCGTTTCGACTCCCGACGCTGTCGGAATTGAATTCAGCCATCCGATTGATCTTTCAACTCTAAACCTGTACGACGTTGAGGCAGGAACTTTGGGCGCCGCTGATGTTACTTTGGTGGGCAACACCGAAGGGCCGATCAGCGGGTCTTTGGTCGTTACAGATAACGTCGCAACGTTTGTGCCGACCGGCGGCGTACTCGCTGCAGACACATACACGCTCACGCTTCGTAGCGCAGCGGACGGCTTTCTCGCGCAAGTCGGCGGCGTTCTTCTTGACGGCGACGCAAACGGCGCTGCTGGTGGTGATTTTGTCACCACTTTTACCATAGGTGCTCCTGAAGCTTTGATCGTTGAAGTTGCTGACTTCACACGCGCCCCTGGTCAGGACGTCGATGTTCCAGCAGACGATATTCCAGTCGGACTGCCGATTTCATTCAGCGAAACGGCCGGGATAACTTCTGTCGATCTCGCCATCGAATACAATCCCGCATTACTTGACATCACCGGGGCAACTTTGGGTGAAGATGCGCCTGCTGGTGCAATCGTCACAGCGAATGTGAC
>CAYZYB010000647.1:0-3796 GCA_964481505.1 uncultured Planctomycetaceae bacterium
TCGTCACCCTCCTGTGGCCGGACTCAAAAGTAGTTTCCTCCAATTTTAGATTCCACAAAATCGATTTGTCAGCCCCAAAAACGCTTCTGATTCGATGGCCGGTCGAAATTTGTGAGCCATAAACCAGTTCGGCCCCTGCGGTCCAACGATTCAGGGTTCCCGTGAGGCAGCTCGTAGAATTGATGTCTCGCAAGAGGCGGAGTTTACGAGTAAACTGTGGGCCGAGTTATTAACCAAAATCCGAAGGACACAGACGTGGCGAAGTCAAAACAGCAAAAGCAAAAAGAACGCGAGAAGCGTGTCGCGAAGAAAAAACTGGAAATGGCGGCCAAGCGACGCGAAGTTGCCAAGACCACAGAGGACAAATCAGTTGGCGTCGGACGCAGCAAAAAGGTGATGACCGAAGGCGTGAAGCAAAAGGGACAGGTCATGTCCGCCAAGCCTACAGTGGCTCATCGCCGTGCTGGCGGCTAGATAGATCCTTGTGGAAATGAGAGGTTGTGGGTGGCCGGGGTTGGACTGAGCCTGCGAAGGAAACCCCGGGGGTTCACTCGTTCCTCGCTCCAACTCCGGCCACCTCCAGACGCTGCGTACTCTCGACACTCTTGCTCTCATATGGGCAAGGAGTTCTCAAGCTCCTTCTTCCGCACGGACGGATCTGGCAGGGCGAGCCAGACTCAAGCGACATAAGATCACTCAACAGGACGAAGAGGAAACAAAGAGCCATGGATCTGGCAGAAAAAGTTGTCGTTGTGACGGGGGGAGCAAACGGAATTGGCGCAGCGATGTGTCGGCGATTCGCCGCAGAAGGTGCCCGCAAAGTTGTCGTGTCTGACGTCGACGAAGCTGCAGCGAAAACTGTCGCAGAAGAAATCAACGGACTGGCCATTGCCTGTAACGTTGCCGATGAATCTCAGGTTCAGCACCTGGTGGCAACTACGCTGCAGGAATGCGGACAGATCGATGTGTTCTGCTCGAACGCAGGCATCACCGTCAAAGGTGGCCTCGAAAGCAGTAACGAAGACTGGCAGCGGATGTGGGATGTCAACGTGATGTCGCGACTCTTCGCCGCTCGCGCCGTCGTCCCGCATATGCTGGAACGTGGCTCCGGTCACCTCGTACACACCGCGTCGGCTGCCGGTGTACTCACAGAAATCGGTTCGGCTTCGTACTCCGTCACAAAACATTCGGACGTCGCCATGGCCGAATGGCTGTCGGTGGCCTACGGTCGTCAGGGCATCGATGTTTCGTGCGTATGTCCGCTGGGAGTGAAGACAGACTTCCTGGATGACGACGACCCGATCCATCGCTATCTGCATCTGCATTCCATCACGCCGGAAGACGTCGCCGGATCCATCGTCGAAGGCATGCGGCAGAAACAGTTCCTGATTCTACCACACCCCGAAGTCGCCGAATTCTTCAGCCTAAAAACCGACGACTACGACCGCTGGATCCGCGGCATGCAACGACTTCGCCAAAAACTAACGCGCGAGCAGGCGAAACAAGCCAAACGCGATGCCGCATAACTCGACAGCGCAAGGTTTGGAAACGCAGGGTGGGCATCGCCCACCCTTCCGGCTCTGCCCGTAAAGACCGACGGAAGCAGGCTGCCTGATTTCGAACTTCTGCGGAGACGCAGAGATCTTCAAGCTGAAATCAACATGGTTTCAGTTCAGGTTTCAGTTCAGGTGCCGTGTATTTCAACGTCATATAGAATCGCAGTTCTGCGTTGCGCCATACACGTAAAGGTGCGCGTACCAAAATGTAATCACCATAGAGGCCCCAAAAGAACTGCCGATGACAGGGCCGAGCATCCTCTCGTATTCCAGGTTCGGCGGAACAGGTCCATTCCACGGAATCCCCAGACAATAGTCACCCAGTATCATCCCGAGCATAAGTCCGACAAACCATCCAACAGCCGTCCGGATACTGCAGCGGCTCAACCAAACAAATGCGATCGCTGTCCCCAGGAGGACGGCTCCGGATATCGCGAAATTCATCGGTAGCTGGCCAGCGACGCCCCACCAGGCGAACATCAATACAGTCAGAATATCGTTAACGATCACCGCCGCAACAAACAATCGGATCCGCCACGATGAACCGACAAGTTGCTCGTGCGCTTACCTTCGACTGACTGATCGTAATCGGTCGCTGCATCGAAGGCTTCAGCCATAACCGAATCTCTCCGACGTCTATAACTTCCCTGGAGAACGCAGGCCCGCGCCAGCGACGCCGTTGTCGCCCAGTTCTTTGCGTATTTCATCCGCCAACGCAGAAAGACGTTCGACCACTTTCGGATGCTTATCAGCTACGTTTGTTGTTTCACCAATGTCGGATTCCAGATCGAAGAGCTCTTTCCCAATCTTTGCCTGAGAATACTTTGTGGGAATGCCACCCGTGCCGCCCGGCTTTCCGGCCATTGTGCGGTAGCCATGTGGAAGGTGCATTTTCCATTTTCCGCTGCGAATCGCCTGCAACTGTTTTCCGTAGTACAGATAGTACGCTTCGTGAGGCGATTCGGCCCCGTCTTCACCAGCCATCAAAGGCCAGATGTCTCGACCGTCGATTGTGTGATCCGGCAGTTTCGCTCCGATTAAGCCTGCAACTGTCGGAAGAATGTCGATCGTCATCGCGGGAACACTGCACTTCGTTCCGGCGGGAATTTTCCCCGGCCACCACATGATACAGCTTTCACGGCATCCGCCATCAAACATCGTTCCCTTGCCTTCTCGCAACGGCCCGGCGCTGCCCGCGTGATCGCCGTAACTTAGCCATGGGCCATTGTCGGAAGTAAAGATCACCAGCGTGTTATTCTGCAGATCGTTCTTTCGCAGCGTGTCCAGAATCTGTCCGACAGACCAGTCGACTTCCATCATCACGTCGCCGAACAATCCCGAATCACTCTTTCCTTTGAACTTTTCAGAAACATAAAGCGGCACGTGTACCATACTGTGCGGCACGTACAGAAAGAACGGATCGTCTTTGTTGTCTTCGATGAACTCCACGGCCGCCTCTGTGTAGGCCGTGGTCAGTTCTTCCTGAGTTTCCCCGTCGACTTCTTCGTTGACAACATCGTTTTGATCGATCAGCGGCAGGTGAGGCCACTTCTTCAGTCGTTCTTCCATTGGCAGGTGCAGCACGTTGGGATGGTAGGGCCACATGTCGTTGCTGTACGGCAATCCGAAGTAGTCGTCGAAACCATGTTGCATGGGCAGGAATTTTTTGTGATGTCCCAAATGCCATTTGCCGTAACACGCGGTGGTGTAATCTTTCTGTTTACAGATTTCCGCCAGCGTCACTTCGTCTTCGTGAATCCCAATGTTCGACTTCGGCCCTAACGCTCCCAGAATTCCAACGCGAACGTTGTAGCAACCGGTCATCAAGCCCGCTCGCGACGCAGAACAAACCGCCTGTGTCACGTAGAAGTCAGTAAAGACGCGGCCTTCCTTCGCCATCCGATCCAGGTGCGGCGTTTTGTACGCTTCCGCTCCAAACGGGCCGATATCCGCGTATGCCATGTCGTCCATAAAGATCACGACAACGTTGGGCTTTGTGGCCGCGGCCATACACGAAACAGCGGATGCGGCCGCCAATATTGTGACGGCCAGAAGCGAGATAGTCGGACGATGATTGCAACGCATGAAGGTTAATTCCCGAAAGAGCAGTGCGGGTGATATGTTCCACCGAAGATAGACAGGGTTTGCTCAGCAGGCAAGTGACGAGCGATAGGAAACTGCCAGAGGGTGTCGTCGCACGCAGAAAACTGCGAAGCTGGAAAGGGTGGTCGAGGTTGGAG
>CAYZYB010000648.1:0-3794 GCA_964481505.1 uncultured Planctomycetaceae bacterium
GTAGAACTGTGTTGCAACGTCTGGATGCTGAAGTGATTCGCGACTGCATGTTGGCCGTCAGCGGGAAATTGAATGAGGAACGCTTTGGGCCGCCGGTCCCCGTGATGGCAGACCGCGTTGGGCGTTTTGTCATCGGCAAAGAAAATCTGAATGCTGGACGTCCGGGTGCCGTCATTGACATGAAGGGGGAAGAATTCCGGCGGAGCATTTACGTCCAGGTGCGGCGCAGTCGTCCGTTGTCTGTGCTGGAAACCTTCGACAGGCCGATCATGTCGCCAAACTGTGATATGCGCCGCCCTTCGACGGGGTCAACGCAATCGCTACTGATGCTGAACAGTGATTTGTTGATTGAGTACTCTCGACACTTTGCTGAGCGTGTTGCAGCAGATGTTGGTGCTGATGTGACAAAGCAGATTCACCGTGCATGGCGGCTTGTGTACATCCGTTCGCCGGAACATTCAGAAGTGGAAACAGCTACGCATTTCTTGAAGCAGCAAACGGAATTGTTCAGTGGTCTGCCAGCCTATCAAAAAACGAAAAAGGACACGCTGCAACGCACGGCCGCTCAGGAAACTCTGGCGTTGATGTGTCAGATGCTGCTGAGTTCCAATGAGTTTCTGTATGTCGATTGATGATTCTATGAACGACCAGTCTCGCGAAAAATCCAACCGCGATCACAGCCGATCGACTCGCCGACACTTTCTCGCGTCGGAGGCGATGAGTGTAGGTTCTGTTGCAGCGGCGTGGATGTTGAATCGCGAAACTGCAGGGGCGGAACAGAAGAAGCCGAATCTTGAGCGACAGACATTCGACACCGTTCCGAAGTTGCCAACTGTGGAACCATCGGCGCGAGCGATGATTTCGCTGTGGATGCAGGGCGGACCCAGTCATCATGACATGTTTGATCCGAAGCCTGGTATGGCAAAATACGATGGCCAGGAGTTTCCCGGCGAGATCAAGTACGACAACGCGGCTCAGGCAAGCGCCAAGGTCTTCGCCACACCGTGGAAATTTCGCGCTCGTGGTGAGTGCGGGATGGAGCTTTCCGAACTGATTCCTCACACCGCATCTGTTGCCGATGAAATCTGTTTGATTCGGTCGATGTGTACGGGCGTGAACAATCACGGGCAGTCGATTCGAGCATTGCAGACGGGACGCATTGCCGCAGGCCGACCGACTCTCGGGAGTTGGTTGACCTACGGTCTTGGTTGCGAAGCGGACGACCTGCCGGCGTTTATGGCGTTGATTGATCCGGGGCAGCTTCCGGTGCTGGGAGTGGAGAATTGGTCGAATGGCTGGCTGCCGTCAATCTATCAGGGCACTGTTGTTCGCCCGACGGAGCCGCGGATTCTGGATCTAACGCCGCCCGCTCATTTGAAAGGCAAAGCTCAGAAAAATGCGTTAGAGTTTTTGGAACAGCTGAATGCGCGGCACATTGCTGATCGTCCGCATGAACTTGATTTGCATGCTCGTATTGCAAGCTATCAACTTGCCGCGAAGATGCAGACGGCCGCAACCGACGCGCTGGACCTGAGTCAGGAAACGCAGATGACGCAGGAGATGTATGGGATGCACGAAAAGGCGACGGCGGAATACGGCAGCCGTTGCTTGATCGCTCGACGACTCATCGAACGAGGTGTGCGATTCGTCCAGGTCTACACTTCGAATCAGTTGTGGGACAGTCACGGCAGCATCATGAGTCGACTGCCGAATGCGTGCAGGAAAGTCGATCAGCCGTCGGCCGCTCTGGTGAAGGATCTGAAGCAGCGCGGGTTGCTGGATAGTACGGTTGTCCACTGGGGTGGTGAAATGGGACGATTGCCGGTTGTTCAAAACGACGCGGGCCGCAACAAGATCGGTCGCGACCACAACACGTATGGCTTCAGTTCGTGGGTGGCTGGTGGCGGTTTCAAGGCCGGCCACGTTCATGGAAAAACCGACGAATGGGGGCATAAGGCGATCGAAGACAAAGTGAATCACTACGACTACCATGCCACTCTGCTGCATTTGTTCGGCATCAAGCACGATGAATTGATCTTCCGTCGCAGTAACCGAGACCAAACGCTGACAGACGGCCAGCCTGGCCAGATTGTCGATGCTCTGCTGAGTTAAGCGGCGCGTTCCGTGTCCGTCCTTCTCACGGCGGTGAGAGACACTACACTTCCCGCTTCACACGCAGCAGCAGGAAATCAGAAGACCGACACGTGACTGTGGCATGCCGCCGCAGACCTGCCGTGTCGAAATTCTTACCCGCTGCCGCTTAATTCGCCAGCCGAAGCCGGAGTTGGAGCAATGCAGCATAGAGAACTTCACGATGGTCGCAGCGATGGTTTGCAGCCATTAGTCAGCCTTGATCTGGGCAATGTGCAGTCGTTTTCTGATTTGCTTGCGGCGATGTCCGATACCGCATTTTCGGGGCGTTCGGCTGGTGAGGCGGCGCGAATCCTGACGAATATGTTCTGTGATTCCGAATGTGGTGTCGTGATGACGATTTCCGGCGCCATGACGGTCGCCAAGCAGGGGAAGATCGTCTGCGACTTGATTGATCGTGGTTGTGTCCAGGCGATTGTCGCGACAGGCGCACTGATTGCTCACGGGTTGACTGAGTCGATTGGGTTGGCACATTACCGCGTCGACCCGAATCAGACAGACGAAGAACTGTTCGAAAAAGGTTACAACCGCATCTACGACACCCTGGAAATGGAAGCCAACTTAAACGACCTATCGACGATGGTTGAGGATGTGTTGCTGGAAGAACAACCGGAAGGTGGTGTGTGGTGTTCGCATTCGTTCTGCCGCGCGATCGGCAAGCGGTTGAGCGAGCGAAATCTGGGCACGGGAATTCTGCGGAGTGCCTACGAACAGGACGTCCCTGTTTTTATTCCGGCATTCACCGATAGTGAACTGGGGCTGGATTTTTCGACCTGGGCGATTAACGCAGCATTGAAGGGGATGAGCGAAGAACAGCGGAAAGACGTGAGCCTCGCGGATGCGTTGAAAAACGCTCCGGCCTTCAATCCGTTTCTGGATTTGTTCGAATACGCTCAGCGCGTGAAGCAACATAAGAATTTGGGGATCTTTACCATTGGTGGTGGTGTGCCTCGCAACTGGGCTCAACAGGTCGGTCCCTTTATTGACATCACCAACGACCGTTGCGGAACAGGCTACGAGCCGCCACGATTTCGGTACGGCGTGAGGATTTGTCCGGAGCCGGTTCACTGGGGTGGGCTGTCGGGATGTACCTATTCCGAAGGCGTCAGCTGGGGCAAGTTCTTCAGTCCGGCCGATGGTGGGCAGTTTGCTGAGGTCTATTCGGACGCGACGGTGATCCTGCCGTTGCTGATAAAGGCGGTGTTCGAACGGCTGGATTCATCCACTTGATCGTGCCGAATCAAGGGCAAAGTGATCAATTTGTCTTTACCAATCGGTGCTTGTGACGTAATCGATACCAATCATAAAGGCACTGTTGTTCGTTCTTTGAAAGAACGAATGCTTCCCTTGTATCGATCTCAGAACCTCATTAGACTCCCCCGCTTGAGATTGGGGCGGATAGCTCAGTTGGTAGAGCACAGGACTGAAAATCCTGGTGTCGGGGGTTCGAATCCCCCTCCGCCCATTTTGTGAATTCAAAGAACCCAGCAGCAGTGGAACTTTCCGCTACTCGCTGGGTTTTCTGCGTTATGGGGCGAATCTTAGACCACTCGTGAGACTCAGGTTCGGGCTGTTTTGGGTCGGAATGAGTCACGATCTGATACGCCCATTGTGTGGTTTTTGCATAGTGATCGCTTGTGATC
>CAYZYB010000649.1:0-3793 GCA_964481505.1 uncultured Planctomycetaceae bacterium
TCAATACAGAAGAACGGGCCAAGGGCAGCGAAGACATCAAAACTCAGCGCCCCGACGTTCCAACAAATACTCAACCAGTCGATATTCCTGACGCAGACGATCTCGATGCAGCTCTTGATGCTGAAATTTCACAAGCGCTGAGTTCGGCAGAAGTTCCTTCTTCGATCGAACCACCGCAGCACGAAGTTTCCGGCGACGAAGTTGCTGCTGCCGTTCCCGCCGCAGATGCAGAAGAAGTGGGTCCAGGTTCAAAAGTCACCGGCGCTGTTCAACACATGCACGGCGACGATATTTTTCTCAACGCCGGTTTGCTGCACGACGTCGTCATTTCATCCAAGCAGTTTGCGGCTGGCAAGATTCCTGAAGTCGGCGCGTCGGTCACCTGCATCATCGAACTGGTTGATGAAGACGGCCTGTTTCGAGCTCGCCTCCCGGAAGCTCGCACAAAAGCCAGCGGCGGGTGGGACGGACTTGAAGTCGGCCAGGTAGTGGATTGTCTTGTTTCCGCCACTAATAAAGGTGGTCTGCAGGTCACGATCAACAACTTGAAGGGGTTTCTGCCCGCCAGCCAGGTTGATCTTGGCTATGTCGCCGAACTGGAACAATACGTTGGCCAGACGATGACCGTGCAGATTACTGAAGTGAAGCCAAAGAAACGCAACCTCGTTGTGAGCCGTCGAGTTTTGTTACAGGCGGAACGTGAACGTACACAAGGTGACTTCCTTGAATCACTCGAAGTAGGACAGGACTATCCAGGTACGGTTAAGACGATCAAGAACTACGGTGCGTTCGTAAATCTTGGTCCCATCGATGGCTTTCTGCACGTCGGCGAAATTTCCTGGTCTCGCATCAATCACCCGAAAGAAGTGCTGAATGAAGGACAGCAGGTTCAGGTTCGAGTGCTGAAGTTTGATAAAGAAAAGAATCGCATCAGCCTCGGCATGAAGCAGATGATGGCGAATCCCTGGCACGGGCTCAGCGAACGCTATCCGTCCGAGCGAATCGTGAATGGTAAAGTGACTCGCACCGCAGATTTCGGTGCTTTTGTCGAACTGGAACCCGGCGTCGAAGGGCTCGTCCACATCAGCGAACTCGCTTGGCGACGTGTTGGCAGTGTGGCCGAAGTGCTAAAGGTTGGCGAAGAGCGAGACTTCAAAGTTCTGGAAGTCGATCAGAAACGAAAACGCGTCAGCTTGTCACTGAAGGCTCTGGAACAAAAGCCGGAATCGATGAAGAAGGCGGAGCAGGAAGAGGCCGCTCCCCCACCTCGCAAACCCAATCCGAACCTCAAAGGCGGTATGGGTGGCAACAGTGGTGGAGGACTGTTTGGAAATCCGACCGACTTCGGTTAAGTCCACTCGAAAGTCTGGCAATCGTCCGTTGGCAGGCGGGCTGAGCGCAAAGCCAGTTCGGTGGTTGTGGCGTCGCCGTGAGCATTGGTTTCGCTTGCGAAACAGGTGGGACGGCACCTCTGTGACGTGGAGGTCTTGATCGCAATTCTTCTGAAGAGTGACGTGTTGTGAGCATTCAATCGCCGGAAAGCTTCACTGTTCACGAAGAACTGTCGTCTGGCGAATGCTTCACCACCTACCGGGCGACGCACCGACCGACGTCCACAGTCGTCCGGCTGACGAAAATGTCGAGCGACTTGTCTGCATCAGACGCGTTTCGTGCCGCGTTTCGCACGGATGCAGCGAATCTCCGTGTTCAGGAACATGTCAGCGTGTTGAGGCTGTTGTTCTGGGGAGAAGAATGCGGTGCACTGTTTTACGCCACGGAATTTCCCGATGGCGACTCTGCACAATCGCGCCTGGACGAAGGTCTGGCAATTTCATGGGACGAGTTTGTTGATATCGGCTGGCAGCTCGCGTCCGCAGTACAGCACGGACATAATCTTGGTCTCACGCACGGTGGGCTGTCGCCAGCTTCAGTCGTAATTTCGGACACTCTACGCGTGAAAGTCGCAGACTTCGGTCTGCATCGCTGGATTGCGATTGGCACGTCGACGGTTGCGGAACCGGAGAAGTTTGAACAACAGACTCGTCGCGATTTGATGGATCTGGGAACGCTGCTGAAAGCACTTCAGCTTTCCGTTTCATCTGAATCGTCGTCGGCCACCAGTCAGTCTCAACTTGTGGAGATGCAAACGTTGCTGAACACCTTGGCGTCACCACCGACGGATTTTACGGCCCGAGACCTTCAGGGCCGGCTAGGTGACATGCTGCTGGCCGGTGAAGGAGAATCGATCGACATGATCGACCACCGAAAAGGTCAGGGACTCAGCCGCAGGTCGCTTGTGGATGAACTGTTCGACGAAGTGGAATTTGAAAGTCCGAAATCCGCGACTGTGCGTTCAGAATCGAAGCCCGAAATCAGCTGGCGAGTCGTGCTGTTGATTGTTCTGGCTGCGTTGACTTGCATTTATCTTGCGTGGCGCAGTTGATGTCCCTGCGAGACGATGATGGTTGCGACCGAAAATTGCGCCGTTCCACACGAAGGAAGGTTCGGATTGCTGGACGCTACTATTGAGTTTTTCGAACACTAACCAGCTGGCGGCCAGAAGACCCACCATGCCAAGGCAATCGGTCCCGCAAACAGCGGGCTGTCCAGCAGGTCCAGCAGACCGCCGAATCCGGGCATCAGGATGGCCGAGTCCTTCTTTTCTGCGTCTCGTTTGATGAGCGATTCACACAGGTCGCCGATGAGTCCCACGATTCCCATGGTTGCACTGTATGCGAGCACGCATGTCAGGTCGGACGCCATGGGATTTGCCGTGAAAAGTCGCCCACCGAATGTCAGCCATAGCCAGCCACCAAGGCAACTTCCCACAATTGCCCCGAAGCCGCCGACCCATGTTTTACCGGGGCCCAACAACGGAACCATTTTGCGTTTTCCCCACAATCGCCCGAAGGTATAGGCCATGATGTCGCCGCTTTTGGCCGCGATGATGACTGATCCGATCGCGAAATAGCCGATCGCGGGATCAGGAAACCAGCGAAACTGCGCGATCACGGCCAGCAGCCCACCGGCATACATGACGGTGACCATGTTTGCGCCCAGGGATTCCATGGAATTCCCCGGCTTGCGATACCGCACCGCTTCAAACAACATCAGCAGCAAAAAACTGCCAGCAAGTGCGGCTGCGACCAGTCCCAGCGATAACAGCAGGCCGTTGAGTCCGTCCGGAGACCGAAGGATCCTCACGTGATACCACGCCGCCAGAACGACAACAGTGTTGCACAGCGCCGTCATTTCGAACGACGGCTTCATGGCACGGGTCGTCAGTAGGTGTACCATTTCGAAGGCGCCGCGAATGGCGAGCAGCAAACAGAAGATCAGCAGCACCGGTGCCCCATCTCCCAGGCTGGAATCCCACCAGAACAGGCCCAGCAAACCGGGGACAAGAATCGCGGAAATGGTGAGTCGCCATCCAAGCATGAACCTGTCCTTAGTTTGCTGTATTCAAACCGCCAAACCGACGGTCTCGAGCGGCGTAATCTTTCAACGCCTGATGCAGATGGGCTTCGCGAAAGTCGGGCCAAAACTCGTCGGTGATCCACAATTCGGAATAGCTGATCTGCCACAACAAATAATTGCTGATCCGAAACTCGCTGGCCGTCCGAATCAGCAAGTCCGGGTCGGGCATGCCACTCGTCATCAGGTGTGATTCGACTGTCGCTTCTGATATCGCGTCGGGAGAAAGAACGCCGTCTTTGACCTTTTGAGCGATCTGCTGCACGGCTTCGGTGATCTCCATGCGAGCACCGTAATTTACAGCGAGACACAACATCAT
>CAYZYB010000650.1:0-3782 GCA_964481505.1 uncultured Planctomycetaceae bacterium
CAACGACCACAATCACGCATTGAACATCACCGCCGATCGGTCCGTCTGTACAGTGTACTTTCGCACTATGCCCGCGATTGATGGTGACATCATCACAAACCGAATTCGTTCGCTCGCGGACGACTGCGGTCTGAAGTTCGAGATGCTCTTTTCAACGGACCCTCTGTTCACTGATCCGGACTCGGAATTCGTTCAGGATCTACTGCAGCTAACCGGCAATGAAGCTTCGCAAACAGTTCCCTACGGAACAGACGGCTCGTGCTTCTCAGAACTGGCGGACATGGTCATCCTCGGTCCCGGAAGCATTGACCAGGCACACAAGGACGACGAATGGATCAGCCTTGAACAAATGAAACTCGGCACAGATCTGTACGCAAAGTTGATTCAACGTTGGTGTGTGAATTAGATTTCTGAAGTCGATCTAAATGTTATTTCACATTAGAAGATCGCCAGCCGGAATCGAAGTCGAAACCACTGTCTGTCTGCGAACTACTGCTGCCAACCGGCTTTGGTTTTGTTAGAGCGTCGCCAAATGGAGAAGCTTCGGCATTTACGCGAACGGCCCGACTAGGCTCTCGATCGAAAGCCTCAAATGGATTCCATTTTTCATCAGTTGGCTGTTGGTCAAAGACAGGCGGTGGAATGTGCTCAGCTCCGAACGGGTTCTGCGAGATGCTTTGCTCAGGTTGAGGTATTGGCGGCATATTCGCCGAAGGTGCGGCCTGAATGTGCGAAATCGGAGTGACTTCTGACTCACCCCGTGTCGGCACTGGCGATGCTCCTGTTGTGACCGTCGGTACAATCCAGGATGCGGCGGCCGCTGCCGCAGCTTCGCCGCGACTCTGGATAAGTGGCGTTGCCATTTCTTTCGCTCTCGTTGTCAATTGTTCTCCAAAACCTAACTCCGGGAGTGTGGGCATATCGGGAGGTGGCTGTACCGTCCGAGTTTGACTGACTGCATTAATGAGCGGCGAAGCAACTTCTTCAATCTCAGCTGCCTGCTGTTGCCATTTTTCGTTTTTAGCCGTGAACCACTCCGCCATTCCATCGAGATCTTTCGCGGTTTCCGTCATTCCGCTGGCTTCTGCTTCCTTCTTCACAAATTCCGTGAATCCCGCCATGTCGGTGACTTCACTGGTTGACTGCGGCGCATTCGCAGTCTTGGTTTGAGATGCCGTTCTGATCAGGTCACTGAACGCATTCGGCTGGGAATCGGTGGCGATGGTGTTTTCCATACCACTAACCCGAATGCCGCCAAATTGAGGCTTTGTTTCGCTCTGCGTCGCAGTCCGAACTTTGTTGTTGGCGGATAATGGTGCATTCAAATCTGCGACTTGAACAACTCCGGACGTGCCGTTCGTCGCAGGCGCTCGCCCTCGCGAAGAATTCTGTTCGACCGCATCGACCTTTGCCACAGCCGAACGATCCAGAAATGGATCTTTCGTACTCGCGTAGTCTCGCCCGGTCAGCTGCCGCAGCTTGGCGCACCCTGAACTCATGGTCACCACGACCAACAAAGTTAAGATTTGTGTTTTGGTTGTCATCGCGATTCCCTCCGCGACTTTCTTGTTGTATGAGCGTCTATCAATTGGAAGCAGCATCGAACACTTTGGGTGTGCCGTTGCTGCTTCTCCGCTTCACTCCACCAGGCGGCGAGGTACGGCCGTTTGCCCGTGAAATTGACGGTTGAAGACGTCGGGGTCAAATTTATCCTGCCGCGTAGCAATCACGGCTTCTTTCGAAAGTTTCTGTTGTGTTGATCTGCGATCTCGCACTGTTTCGTGCGTTTCCGTAAGCAGGCCGGCAAGACCGTCATTCAAGTCTTCGAATGCAGTGGTGTTCCGTGCCGTTTTCACAACCGAAGATTCGGCTGATGGCTCTGTACTCCTGGCTGTTACCGGACCCTGACCAATTTCTTCAGCGACGCCAGCAACCCAATCTCGCAATTGCTGAACCTGCGTCCGACCTGTGGTGCCGGGGAAAAGCAATTGACGACTGCCGCCGTGCAGCCCGGACGCGGCGGACAGCAGCGGACTGCTATTCGGGTCGGAGTAATCGATTTGAGTCAAAACAGCTGCGAGATTCTGCTCAGCAATGACAGCAGAAGAACCTCTGCGTATCGACGCCACGGCAAAATCGTTCCGACCTGGACTGTGGCATCTGGCGTTTCCACATTTGTTTGACAGCAATGGCTGAATCCGGCGTGTGAACATCACAGCCAGATGCTGCGGAAGGCCACCCAGTGATCGTCTTTCCGGAAGCACATCCCGCATCGCGATGTTATCTGCAATTCGTTTTTCGAGGGCAGCTTTGTCTGGAGTGGACTGACGCTGAAGTGTTCGTTGTTCTTCACGTGTCAAGCGTTCAAGCATGAGGCGTGCCGTGGAATGATCCGGGTTCAAATAAAGTGCATCCAGTAGTTCTTTCTTTGCGAAAGAAGGTAGCCTGTTGTCGATACACCAACGCGCCAGTTCGATATGCGTAGTCGGAGTCAAGTCCTGTATCGATCCTCGCAACTTGTTATAGGCATCACTGATGTCGGTTGCTTTAAAGCGAATCTGAGTATCAGCCACAAACATTCGCCCTGGATTAAGAGCAACATCGAAGCCGCCGGGACGCTGCGTGAGTTGACCGCGAACAACGCTCCCACTATTCATCACCAGCAATTGGCTCGTCGCTCGATCTGCGCGCAGTTGCAACTCATCGGAAGCTGCAAAATTGAAAGTGCAGAACACCGTAATCAACATGGCTGAGGAAATGAAAAGTCTAAATCGCATGCGTCGTTTGAAGTCGCCTTTGAAATTTCGTTGCTGGAAGACCGCCGGGTAGCCGACGATTGTCTCGCAAATTACAGGGCTTCCGGCAAACAGGTCAATACGAACCGGGCCGAGTGCGAAATCCGAGACTTCGATCGACAGCTACCACAACGCTGGACACGTGGATTGCCTGGTGCAAACGCACTCGGTCGGCAATTTAGGCCGATTCAGGCGAAGGGGAGCGTTCCAGAAGGTAAAAGGCGTTGTCTGCACGCAGGTTTGCGGCGAACGCTTTATCGACAGACCTCCCACGGATGATGGGACGCTCCTTGACGATTCGCAGGCCAATGCTCTGCATCAATTCGCGAAAGTCGTACATCGACATAAAATGCACGTTTGGTGAATCGTGCCATTCGTAAGGCAGCGTATTCGTGATCGGTGTCCGGCCTTTTCGAAGCACCTCCAACCGCACACGCCAGTGGCCAAAGTTTGGCACAACCACGAGTCCCCGCTTGGCCACTCGCAGCATTTCCATCAACAGCTGACGCGGATTCTGGACCTGCTGAAGAGTTTGGCTAAGCACGGCAAAGTCGAAAGTGTCAGACGGGATGTCGGTTAAACCTTTGTTGAGGTCGGTTGCGACAACAGGTAGACCACGTTGAATGACTGAGTTGACATTCTTCTGCTCGAAATCGATTCCTACAACGTTACAGTTCATTTCCTTCTGCAGGCGTTGCATGAGCCTTCCGTCACCACAGCCGAGGTCGATCACGCGACTGCCGCGATCGATATGACGCATGATTAACTCGTCGACAAGTTGTACAGACGGGTCCTGAATTTGGTATCGAGCCATCAGGTGGAGCCTTTGCTGTGCTCAGAATCCTGTGCAACGTTGAAAGAACTTTGAGCAGCCAGTTGCGCTTGCTCAAGAAACGGCCCCACCATGTCTGTTAGCGGCCCAAGATCGATCAGGAAGGAATCGTGCCCATAGGGACATGGTAGCTCGGTAAAAGAAACGTGTTTTCC
>CAYZYB010000651.1:0-3780 GCA_964481505.1 uncultured Planctomycetaceae bacterium
CCTGAGGCTGGTACAGTTGGAGAAATTGTTGGTGTCGACTTCGGACCAGTTGGAGATGTTTCTCCGACTGGTTGGACTTCCGCCACGGCGAATGGTGGCGCCGCATTTACGCTGACAGATCTACCGGACGAACTGGGCGTACCAACGCCGATAGATCTGGACGTGGACTTTTCAACGTTCGGTTCCGGGACAGGATCCGACGTTGCAACAACAGTGACGGCTGCAGATCTACCGTCACACTCGAATGCTCTGGATAACATTGATGGCGCCCTGCTGGTTTCCGGCGGATTCAACGTCGCTGCATTGACGTTTTCGGATCTTACTCCCGGCGAACGATATGAAGTGTTCGTCTTCGGCGGGGACGAAGCCACATCCGCCTCGCAGCAAGTTCAGATTAATGGTGTGAACTTCCAGTCATTTACACAGGTATGGAACAGCGAAATTCTGGTCAATGACCAGGTGTCTTCTTCTGCACCGCTAGACACGTTCGGGCAAGCCGTTGTTGCCGACGGCTTTGGCGAGATTCAGGTTTTAGTGTTTAGCTCCGTAGGTGATGTCGTTGTTCCGGCCGTAGCGATCCGTGAATCTCCAAATTTGAGCACGATTCAGATCTCGGGAGCTGTCAATACTGACGTTGGCACGACTGTCACCATCAACGGCCCGAATGCCGCAGCGGTCAATGGTGACGTTCTGCAGGATGTTGACTTTACGTTCCTGCCAGCCGAGGATTTCACCTATATTGCGAATGCCACGAATGCCACGCAAATTACGACCAACAATAGCGAAACGACAACCGCGACGAACACGGCTGATGCACTCAATGAGTACTTTCAACAATTTGGCTTTGTCACCAATACAGTGCAACTAAGCGCGTTCTCAGCACTGAACCGTGTCAGCATTCCTTTTGACGGTCTTGTTGAATTCACAGACGGTGGAGACGGTAGTCTGACGGTTGCTGACTATGCTCGATTCAATATCGACACCTTCAACAATCTTGGCGGAAGCACGCTGACGGTTGACGGAAGAGTATTTACATTCGTCAATACAACAACACCGGCGGCAGAGGAAATTGGAGTCGATGGCAGCGGTCGCTGGACAGCGACAACTGCGGCTGATGCAATTAATGCTTCGTTTGGAAACAACAACGCAACGGTTCGCGGGACGCAGGTACAGATCAACAGAACACCGACGTTCTTCGATCTTATCAGTTTTTCCGGAACCAGTGCTCTTGGTCTGACGATCCTTGATGCGGGATCGAGTCAGGATCAGTTTAGGTTTACAGATGGAGGGCCCCCGCTTACGGATCAGTTGCTCGTCGACCGACCTGGAACGCCACTGGCTATTGACGGATTGGGTACCCCGCTGAACCACGATGCCGCGGATACACCGATCGAGCTAGTGGCTCCGAGGGCAGCGCTTGCGAATGGCAACAGAATTACTGTTCGTAGCGCAACAGAGTTAACGCTGGCCAATCCGGGTGGATCGCTTGTTGCGGACGGAGAAGCAGGCACTGCGGTTTCAAACACGGGTCTTGAGTTCACGCTGAGTACTGTTGCTGGTCAGCTGGACGGTGACCAGCTGTTTGTGCCAGACCCCAACAACTTTGGTGCGCCTGTCGTGTTCAATTTTGTTGACGGCACTGCGGCCGGAACATTCGAAATTCGCACGGGGCCCAATGTTGCTGTCAACGCCAGACAGAAAATTGAAGCCTTCTTTGGCCAGACAATGTTCACCAGAGTGGGCAGCACGCTGACGTTGACAACTGGAGTCGGACAGGTCAGCTACTTTGATTCGATTGCCGCTGACCGCGGTCTGACGTTTGCTGGCGGAGTGAACCTTCCACAAATCGATGTAAACGCGGATATGACAGCAAGCGAAGTCGCGTTGGCGATTCGCCAGGGGTTGGCGAATGTCTACTCGGATGGTGACGTGAACAACTTCAAAGGCCACGAAGATCTGATTCAGCTCATTGGGCATCAGATTATCGATGCCGGGCCACTGCGGTCTGCCGTCGCTCTGCCGGGTGATGAGTTTGGTGCATTCGATGCGGGATACGTCGATACTCAGCGTACCCAACGCCCTGGTTCGCTGCGAGGCATTGACAATGCAGTCGAAGGTGTCTTTATTGATGACATCATCATCGGATTTGCGGAGCGTGGCGAAATGGTCACGAATGCTCCGACAGGCAATACGGGCTTCATCCAAAACGACGACGTTGCTGACTTCAGCGAAGCCCCGAATGACGCCGCTGAATTTGCTCTCGTTGATACTCCGTTTGGGCCTGCCGCAACTCCGAACATCAACCTGGACATCCTAAACGGAGTTTATGATGTTGAGATTCGGCGGGCATCTGAGGTTGGTGAGTCTTTTACCTCTAACCCAACAAATGTTCTCTTCCGAACTCTGGACACAAATGATCGAGAGATCCAGGGCATTGCGGTAACTGTGCCAAATGCGACTGTTATTCCTGATCGTTCGACCTTTGCTGTTTCCAACGGTATCAACACAGTCACCTATCAGTTCGTGGACATTCGCAGTTCAGTCCAGGCTCCGGATCCAGGGAATATTCGCATCCTTTTTGATCCGTTGAACGGACTTGAAGGCCAGTCAGAAGATAATCAGGAAGAAATCGCCCGCCTGATTGTTGCTGCCATTAATTCGCCGGCTTCTCAGACTGAGCTCGGCCCTGATAACTTAACTGACGATTTCAGAGTTCAGGCCTTGTTCAGTGATTCGGAGGGGACAACCAGCAGTAAGATCCATCTGACCGGTAACGCAGTGTTTACGCCGGATCCGGTTCTTGCACAGCAGTTTGTTGTCGACATATTCGACTTCACCGGCGACCAAAATCGTGAACGCTCACAGGGGCAGATCATTATTGATTCGACCTTTGTTTCGAATTCCTCTGGTTTCGGAATTAACGTTGATGCCGGAGCACGAACGGACGGCCTGGCTCATCCGGGTTCTCCGCGAACCACACAGGAAGAAAACCCGCTGGCACTTGCTCCTGGCGTCGTCATTACAAACAACGTGATCATTGATAATGTCAACGGTGGAATTCGCTACAGCGGAGATCAGGGTACCAACCCAGGCGGTGTTTCCTCAGTTGGCCGAATCCTTAACAACACAATCGTTGGTGTCGGCGGTGGCTCGGGAATTCTGGTTAATGATGGAGCCAGCCCAACGCTGTTAAACAATATCGTGGCGAACTTCGGGGTCGGCATCAACGCCACTGGTGGCTCAACGGTTATCGGTTCCACTCTCTATCAGAATAACGGCACGAACTCGAATGCCGGGTTGGGAACGTTCCCGATTGTTCTTCTGCCGACTGATCCGCTGTTCGTTGATGCGTCGGCTGGAAATTTCTATCCGGCTCCAGGATCTCAGGCGATAGACAGTGCCTTGAATTCGCTCGATGACAATCCGGAAATCGTTCGAGTGAAAACACCACTTGGTGGTGGTCTGTCTCCACTGCTCGCTCCTGAACTCGATGCATTTGGGCAAGTGCGTGGTGACGACGACACCGTTGATACCCCATCAGCTCAGGGTGGAAACGTGACACTGGACCGTGGAGCGATCGACCGTGTCGATTTCTTCCAACCGGTGGCGGTACTCAGCAATCCGGAAGACGGCGCTGCCAACGACCTTGACCCAACGCCAGGTCGCGTCTTCGCCACCATCCCGGATGATCTCCGTGAGTTCCGAATTCGACTGGAAGATCAGGGTATCGGAGTGGATGACTCACGCATCAACTCGAACCAATTTACGCTGCGGCAGGAT
>CAYZYB010000652.1:0-3780 GCA_964481505.1 uncultured Planctomycetaceae bacterium
GTGCATGCCTGGGACTTTCGATTTTGGCACGTTCCATTGCCATACTTTGGGCCCCGGGAATTGCATTCACTGTTCTGTTGATCGCTGCCCGCGTTCATAAAAAAAGGTGGCTACGATCCGCCGGTATCAGCATTCTATTTTGCTTCTGCACGGTAGCCGTGCTTTCGCCGTGGGCTATTCGGAATGTCGTGCTGCTGCAAACATTCGCTCCAATGGGAACCCAGGGTCTGATGGAACTGTCTGCGGGCTACAGCGACATCGCCTACAACAACTACGGCGTTTGGCAAAACGTTGATGCTGCCGAATTTTTTGACAAAGACGCTTTCAAGAATTTGAGCGGGTACACTCAGGAATTGGAGATCGCTCGGCAAAGCAAAGGGAAAGCGTTTGCCTGGATACGGGCCAACACAGGTCGGTTACCGGCGCTTGCTGCGATGAAAGTTGTCAGCGAATTTCGCCCGAACGATATCGCGGCTTGTATCGTGATGCTATTTGCTGCCGTGGGAGCGGCGTGCTCAATTCGCAACAGAGACACGCAGATTATGCTGGCACTCCTGCTTGCGAACACGACAGCCATTGCCGTCACATGGTCTGTGGAAGGACGATTTCTTGTGCCGCAACTGTTTTGCTTTTATGTTCTCGCAGGAATGGGTTTCCAGAGTTGCCTGACGTGGCTGCGGTCGGCTTTCCGCGAACGGACAGCCAGCTGAGTGCTTTTGTTTCAAACCGTGATTGAAGCACGCTCAGGTTCGGGCTGCACAGCCATGCGAGCGACGATGGCTCCTGCAACAGCTCCTGTTAGATGTCCGTCCCAGGAAACGTCCTGACCGACGCTGAATGGCAGGATGCCACCGATAAGCGTCGTTCCGTACATGACGCCGACGAAGATGGCAATCGCAATAGCACCAATACGACCTTCGCGAAAACCGGCGACGATCAGGAAGGCGATGAGACCGTAGATCAATCCGCTGGCGCCGACGTGAATGGAATTGCCGCGACCGAAGACCCAGAGCAGTGCACCGCCGAGCAGTACAATCATCGGCACGATTTTGTAGGTGTTCGCTCGCGAACCCGCCAGCAAGCAAAGCAGAATGACCAGCGGCGCTGTGTTGCCTACCAAATGTCCCCAGCCACCGTGCAAAAATGGCATCGCCGGAATGCCGACAAGTCCACCGAGGTCGCGAGGTGCAAGGCCGAAGTGGTTGAAGGTTCCTGGCAAAATCAGATCGATGAGAAACACGCCCCAAATTGCGGCGACGAAAATGCCAACGCCATGTAGTTCTTCTGTGATGCGATGTTTCATAAAGATGTCAGTTGTCTTCAACGGGTGATTTGTGCCTGCGGACTGTGCGAACTTCCTACTGTGGAATGAAACGTAGCAGGAGCCGCTTCGGATCAAAAAGAGTGCGGCAACCGGAAACTTGCTTGAGACTCACAGGTGCCTTGCAGACTGTTTTCGTTGACCTCGCTATCCCATTTCCGTCTGCAATCCCGATCGGTCTCGAATCACAGCGGCATCCTGAGCGTTCAGCGTGGCACCCATCGCCGTCGCCAATTCCGGCAAAAGACCATTGTACCAGCGGCTGAACGTCAATGTTCCGGATTGGTTTCCGGAAATTATCAGGCTGTTCGTAAGATACCCGGCGTCCAGTTCCGCTGCACATTCATCATCAACCAAAGCCACCATGACGTTGCTTCCCAGGAGTCTTTGCTGAGTCAGCGTCCAACCGTTGTCCGTTCGTCGTAGCTTACACCGGGCGCGCGGTGGAATTTCTCCAAATTCTGCGGCGGGGAAGACAGTCAGTTCCGGCTCAGCCACCTCCTTCGGTGGAGAGACCAATGCCCAGGCCGCATCCATCAGTGCGGTGCGATAGAACACTTCGCGCCGATACACCCAGCCGAATACGAAAGCAGCCGCCACAAAGATTGCGAGATTGATCGCTGTCGCAATTGTCGGGCTATAGCCGTAGATCGCCATCAGAGCGGCGCAGATGGTTTTGTTAGCGACTTCAAAGATCGCGTCGATCGTTGGGACGGGAGTAATCCAAATCAGGAACTCAAAAAAGAACTTCACCGCGTTGATCACAAACACATTGATGGCAGCGGCGATCATCAGCAGCGTGTTCGCGCTGGCAGACAAGACTCCCGCCTGAACCATTGCCAACTGCGCGACCGGGAGATCACCTGAGTCCGGAGCCGCTTGTCCCATCATCATTTTGAGGGCCAGCAGTGTGATGATACCAGCCCACGCTTCGACCTGGTCCACTGCCTGAGCGAACGGCTTACTGACTTTCGTCAGACGCGGAATTGAAGTGATCAGCGTCAGAATCAAAAACGTCCAGAAGACGGCGGGATTGTGCAGCGGTGACCCTTCACCCAAAAAAGCGTTGTCGGCAGACACCCAGCCTTTGCCGTACAATGACATGCCAGACAGACACATGATTCCAAAAAACGGCGACAGGGCGACGGGAGCCATCGGGCCGAGCCAGTCTGCAACGCCAAGCGTTTGCCCAAACTGCTGAGCGGCGGCGACGTCTCCCGCGGAAAAGTCCGAACTCCGCGCAGGTGTCTCTGGAAGCTCCTGGCCGGAAGTCGTCGTCGAACACAACATCACTGCTACAGCAACGAAAAGGAAAGTTTTGAAAGCCGCCGTTTTCGGTCGGCCGTTCTGTCGTAATAAAACCATAAAACGAGTATCCGTGATTGCGAAATCAGCTTCAACGATTGTTGAAACGTGCCACAGGAAGGATACGGGGCGGCAGGCTGTCATTGAAGGGACGATTCTTCTGCACAGGGAAAACTGCGGTTTTTACGTTCGTTGTTTTCGCTGTCGTACTTTCAAAACTGCGGTAAATGTGCAGGGATACATGCGATCAAAACTCTCGTTCCGCTGAATAGATTGCCTCGCAAAAACAATCGCCCAATCAGCAAAGCTTCCGGCGAATCGACACGAAGTCCGCCGCTTTGTCTCCTCGCACGATGGTATGCGGAACATTGTTCGATCAGAATGGGGGGGGACGCGACGTTCAAAGAGTTAGTTCCTGTGCTCGACCGTCAGACCGACATCCATCGTCTCAGTGACAGCGGTGAGCGGCGACAGAACACCGCAGATTGTCAGCTTCCACGTTCGGATGGGTGTAGACACAGAAAGTGGAGAGGATGGCCGCGGCTGGAGTGAGGTACGAGCGAAACCCTGGGGTTTCCTTCGCTGCGCTCAGTCCAACTCCAGCCACCTATTTCAAATGCAACAATTTGCTACCACACCCATGCGGATGTTCCGAAGATTCGTTGCCACACATCGTCGGCCGTTACTGTATCGTGCCGGGCGGTCGGGAAAAACTGTGTAACAATTCGGTCCGTTCTTCGCTGAGGGTGCTAGAACACGAAAAAACCTAAGTCGTCGTAAATTCCATCATCGAAATTGGTGCTGCCATGAAACTCCCAGTCAATCGCTTTTTCATATCATCTGCTTTGTGTGTCGCCGCAATTCTGAATTTCGCCGCAACCGCCAACGCAGACGTCAAAATCTATAGCGAGACCCTGAAATCAACAGCATGGGTGCTTGCCAAAAACGGCGATTCAACGTCCAGTGGCACCGGAGTTTTGGTGAACGCCGATAAGAAACTGCTGGTTACAAACTTCCATGTTGTGGAAGACGCTCGATCAGCCGTTATCTTCTTTGCGGAAATGAAAAACGGCAAACCAATCGTTGATCGCAAGCACTACAAAGGCAACATCAAGACACTCGGAATCCCTGGTCGCGTCCTCACTGTCGATCGC
>CAYZYB010000653.1:0-3776 GCA_964481505.1 uncultured Planctomycetaceae bacterium
TCCCTGCTGTATCTCGAATTGCAAGACATAGGAAGTTGGTCATTCTTGGGCCGCCAGGATCGGGAAAAACGACCCTGCTTCGGCATTTCTGCCTCTGTCTTTGCCGCGTGGGTCTGGAGCCAAATGAGAAGTGGATTGAACCACTGAAGGCATGGCCATCGGTTGAACGAGACCTTATTCCGATATTCATTGAACTGCGACAATTTGGGGCACATCTTTCCTCAACAACTTACAACGAGTCAACCCCGCAGGTTCTGATTGACTATATCTTTGTCGCTGCCGGGCGTCCCGTACTGTCAGATTGCAAGAGTGCGTTGGCACACGTCCTGGAAAGTGGTCGCGCTATCGTCTTCTTAGATGGACTCGACGAAGTGTCCAACGACGACAAGATTCGGCGAAGTATAATTGGAATGATCAGGGCTGCGGCCGACGGGCCATTGCGGAATTGCAGAATCGTTGTGACTTGCAGGCCGCGAGCCTACGAGGATCAGTTCTGGCAATTGAGCGGATTCGAGGACTCGTCGCTTTCAGAACTCACCGCCGACCAAATCCAAAATTTCGTCGCGGGATTCTATCAAGAACTTGCGAGAAGAGGACGCCGCCCTGATGGAGCAGGTCTTGAGGTGAAGCGACGGATCACTGAGCTACAGGAGGCGGTAAAGCGTGACGATCTCAAGCCTCTCTCGGTAAACCCTTTAATGCTAACAATTATGGCTTGGCTGCACCGGTCCGAGAGCCTGCCACGTAAGAGGGCTTTGATTTTGAATCGAGTGGTAGAGCAATTGTTGTTTGAATGGGAACAGACCAAGCGTCGAGACGATACGCACAAGACTGTTCCACAAGTGATTGAGCTATTGGATATGTATGACTTGGAAATTAAGTCGCTTCGGCGCGCGCTTAGCCGATTGGCATACTTGGCAATGGCCTCGACGTCAGGCCGCGTGACTTCCACATATATCAACGCTAGAGATCTCAAGAGTGAATTCTCCCGATTACTTTCAAGCGATTCGCATACGATGGGGACGCGCAATCGCTGGGCGGATTCGGTGATCGAAGCGATTGATCAGCGAGCAGGACTACTTGTGCCACAAGGCGAGGACGCATTCGTGATGCCGTTTCGACTTCAGGAGTTTTTGGCCGCAGAGATTTTGACTGATCGGGATCACATCGAGACTGTCGGTGAGGGCCGCTCGTTGCCAAAACATGAACGAACGTTCGGAGTTGTTGCAGCGAACCTGGTCGATGATAGTGGTTTTTGGGATGAAATAGTTAAATGGGCGGCTGGCATACAGGCTCACGTGAAGCAGGAACCGAGCTATGTGCGCGATCTTATTGACGAATTGTGTGAACCCAATGCAAAAGGAGAGATGTCCCTACGACGAGTTGTTTTGGCGGGCGAGATTGCAGCGGACATTGGTGTCAACGAGATTGCCAATACGCAACGAAAGTACGGACCGGAATCGGTCAAGCATCTTCGGAGCAAGTTGGAATCATTGTCGAAAAGTGTAAGTTTGCGAGTTTCCGACAGAGTGAAAGCGTTGACCATAAGGGGGCGCCTGCGAAATCTTCCCGCTGGCGTCGGAGTCGTTGAGTTTAATCATGATGTCCCAAGCTTGTCGTGGAGTACGGCGGCTCTTGGCACACAAACACCATTTCCAATGAACTCAGCCATCGCAATAGGAGAACCGATTCGTGACGAAGAGATGCGAGCTGAAGGAGCTTTCAGTCCGTTCGAATGTAAACGTATCCGCAAATCGTATTTCCTTAGCCGTTTCTTGGTGACCGTTCAGCAATTTGACTGTTTTGTGCGCGCCGGTGGATATCTGAATTCCTGCCTCTGGACAAACGATGGTTGGGACTGGAAGGACAAAGATGCTGTAAGCGGACCAGAGGCTTTTGAATCTGTATATAGCACGCCAAATCATCCAATCGTCGGTGTCAGTTGGTTCGAAGCGCAGGCATTTTGCCATTGGCTAAACGAGCCCCAAGTTGCTGATGTGATTAGGCAAGAATCGAGCCTTCCTTTGAACGGTAAATTTCGGTTGCCTTCCGAAGCTGAATGGGAAAATGCAGCCCGGTGGTCGATTGAAGCGGGGGCCGCAGACGACAGGATTGTGCCATGGGGCGGTAAGGGAAGAGCTGACGAATTGTCAAGTCAATGCAACTGGCACTCCTCTGAGATCGGCCATACTAGTCCAGTCGGAGTTTTCGACATCGAAGAATCCTCAACAGGACTCAGTGACATGCTTGGTAACGTCTGGGAATGGTGTCTGTCGAAGCACTCAAATGGAGGTAAGAGCTGGACGCCAGAGACGTACAACCACGTAAACTCTGACGTGGATTCTGGGGCGGGGAGCGAGAATCGAGTGTTACGCGGCGGATCATGGTACAACTACGTCGAAAGGTACCTACGCTGTGCAAGTCGGAGTTCGGAGGCCCCAACGAAGAGAATGAGGCATCTCGGATTTCGAGTTGCCTACGAAATAGACTCTTCTGAGCAGACGGTCCTTGAATGATGGGATGTTGTGACGAGGTGTGCGGATGGCTGGATGTCCTGGACATTATGGTGAGAACATCAGTAACGTTGTGGACGCAGCCTGGCCCCGTCGAATCACGCTCTGGATTTCTTTCCACCATTTCCTCTGGACCGAACAGTGGTATCTAGTGGAGTGCATCGGAACCCAAAACGCAGATTCTTCGAAGTCGATCACTTTCTCGTACGTTTTCCGGCACAGCAAGCACCCACGTTCTTAGACGTCCGGCGCATTCGCGGTACTGGCACCGGTCTGATCGACCGAGAGCAGTCTTGCGGCGAAGACAAGCCGGCCATGTATTCAAATCGATCGCACGTGGTTGCTCAGATCAAGGCTGATCTGGAACATTCGTTGCGCGCAAATGTCGAACCGTCATTTGTCACGAAAGCCGATTTGCTACGCGTTCCAATGGGCGATCTGAACTCAGACCTTAAGCGCGACGCTGCTACCTCGGCGGCCCCTGCCTTGATTCAACTTGCTCGATTGTTCGGTGCAAATTTGGGCCAAGATCTTCAATTGACGACAGAAAAAGTTCAACAGGTGTCCACGAACCTCCACTCCGTAAATTCAAAGCTGTTGATCGTTTGAGATCGGCGGCTTTTTTTATGGGTTTGTCGGAGAAAATGGCGACGCCCGGAAAGTTCAACCAGCTCGTGCCATTTCCGGCAGGAATCCGTAAGTGGCCTTTATTCAATCACTTGCGGAGTTTTACCGTCCAATATCTTTACCTATGCTGGGAACTTGGTTCGACTCCTAATCGGGAACCGCAACAGGACTCAAACCGAAACGGTTTGAGTTAACAGTCAAATGAATCGGCTTCAACAATCCGTTCCGATTCATGGCAGGCATTCAAACTTATCGGATTCTCGCGGAAAACGCTGAAACAAGGCTGATTTCGGAATGGCTCCAAGCTTGAACGCGTGTTGAAAAAAAAGTTCTATTGGTGTCCTCGATCCTCCTTAGCAAACAACGGAAGTCAGGCCACTGCCAATGAAATGCCGTGACACATTTTTGTACCGTTAAACCGTGCGCCTGCGGCGCGAAGCAGCGGTGATGAAACGGAAACTTGTCAGGAGCTGTGCTTGGATTGCAGAACTCGTTGCCGAAAGTCTTGACGACTTCCGCTACCGGGGATATCGGCAGGCCGTTAGTGGACGCGTTGACCTGGTACAGAACCGTCGTCAGGGCTGAGCAGGAAGACTTCCTTGCCGCCGCCACCGCTGGCACAAACCATGCCTTCGC
>CAYZYB010000654.1:0-3775 GCA_964481505.1 uncultured Planctomycetaceae bacterium
CATCTGGACGTTGTTTGCGAAGTCACACCGGAACAGGCGCAACGTATTCGAGATCGATACGACCGCGGCGCCAGAGTTCTGGCGCCGTTGAATGTGGATTTTTTGTCCAATGGTCAGCAGGTTGCCGTAGCCGAAATGAAGTACTTCGCCCAACCCACTGCTCAGTTGGAACCAGGAGAAACGAGCAACAGTCGCTCCGCGTTAATGGAGCACAAACTAAAGGCCTCCGCCAGAATGATTGCCGGACTGCGCACGCTGCCTTCGTCTTCTCCCGGAATTCGCATCGACTGTCCATTGGCCGCGATCGCCGCCGGTCCGCATGGACTGTTGCTTTCGCAGAGACTGCAACAGGTTCTACCTCAGCTAAAGGAAATGGTACTGGCGCGCACTCAACACATCGACGACACCATTCGCAGCGTCGCCGGATTGCAGCAGGTTGTACTTCTGGGAGCCGGTCTTGACATGAGACCAATGCGACTTGCCGCTGACTTTCCCGGCGTACAATTCTTTGAAGTCGATCTGCCGGAAATGCTTGCGGAACGTCGTCGAGTCTGTCGTGAACTGGTAAACGACTACGAAGAGCTTCGGTTTGAGGTCCCAGCCGATTTCAAGACGGATGATCCTGGCGAATTGCTGGCCAACCATCCAGACTACGACCCATCTGTACCGACAGCCATCATCTATGAAGGATGCTCGATGTACTTCAGCGATGCAGAAAATCGCCGCACCGTTGGATCGATGCGACAACTGATGAACCACCCTGACAGCGTTCTGTGGGCAGATTTTGTGAGTGAAGAAGTTGCCAGTGGGCAAGTGTCTCACGAAGGAATTCGGCAGTTCCTGGACGGTATGACGGAGATGGGCGAGTCATTTCGGTTTGGTATGGATGACCCGACCACCTGGGCTCGAAGCATTGGCTTTCCATTCACTGACGTTACAGGATCCAGCGAAATTCTTGGTCAGCAAAGTCCAGTCTATGACCAATATCGCTTTGCTGAATTTCGACGATAGCGACAACAGTGATGGCCGTCGCGGCAGGAAGTTTTTTCAGGCACTGCGAATCGTAAAACACTTCTCACCGCTGTCACCACAGACGACAGCGTTAGTAAAAAGGACTCACGTCTGGCTACTGAAAAGCTGTCGGAGGTAAGTAGATTCACTGAAACAGAAGCTCGCGCCACCTGGATAATCCATATCAGATGCGCAAACTGGAGATGATGATTTGGTCTCACAAAAATAGCGGCGGTGAGTACAGTCTGAGAACGTAAAGTGAATTGGGTTTACCAATCTTCACTTCGGAACAGTGCCGTGGCCAATGACATTCTCAGCAATCCGGACTCTCCCACCAAGTCTCCTCGCATCATGTTAATGGATGACGAGGAACTTAACATCCTGTTGATTCAATCCTATCTGCAGGGCGTCGGCTATTCAGACTTTATTGTCGAGACTGAACCGCGTCGTGCGATGGCCGTGATCAACAGTGAGAAACCGGATATCGTCATTTCTGACATCTGCATGCCGGGCATGAGTGGCCTGGAGTTACTCGCAGCAGTGCGTAAGTCCGAACGACATCAGCACCTTCCCGTTCTTCTATTAACAGCTTCCACGGAAGCGAGCCTTAAGCTCGAAGCGCTTCGGTTGGGCGCATCCGACTTTCTTGCGAAGCCAATCGACGCCAGCGAATTGGCTCTCCGCGTGCAAAATGTACTGTCCGCGAAAACACTCCGCGATGAATCTCAGCAATATTCCGAACGGCTTGAGCGACAGGTACTCCGAAAAATCTCAGAGGTCGAATCGACAGAACGTGAAGTTGTGGCGGTGCTGGCTCAGGCTGCGGAATATCGAGACGACGATACAGGGCGACACATTATTCGCGTCGGTCGGTACGCCGGAATTGTCGGCAGAGCTCTTGGCTTACCTCCGGAGCGGATTGCCATGCTGGAACAGGCGGCCCAATTGCACGATGTTGGAAAAATCGGCATACCGGATTCGTTACTGCTGAAGCCAGGAAAATTCACTCCTGAAGAATTCCAGCAGATGAAGCATCATGCTGAAATTGGCCGCCGAATTCTTTCGCCCGAATTTACTCTGGACGATTCGCCAGGGCATCAATATCCATTGGCCGCACGATCTCCCATCCTGCAGCTGGCTGCGTTGATTGCCGGATCCCATCACGAAAAATGGGACGGTTCCGGGTACCCAAACGGTCTTGCCGGAGCTGCGATTCCGCTCGAAGGCCGTATCACCGCCATTGCGGATGTATTCGATGCCCTCAGCAGTTCTCGTCCGTACAAACAGGCGTTCGAAATCCCCAAGTGTTTCCAGATTCTGCGGGAAAGCAGCGGCTCTCATTTCGACCCTGCAGTCGTTGAAGCATTCTTTGCGTCCGAATCTGAAATTCTGGATGTTTACGCTCGATGGGGATGCGAAACGCAGGCCACAAGCCCACAACTGGCAGGAGTCAGCTAGCTTATGGAACCGAGTGATTTAATTCCCCCAACAGCAGATCGCAAAAAGATTCTGGTCGTTGACGATTCGCAGACGACGCGAGAAATGGTGGCTCACGCGCTCAAGAAAGCGGGCTACACCGTTGTTGTCGCAAACGATGGCGTCAGCGCGCTTGCAATGGTGACGAACTTTCTGCCAGACATCGTGATTGCCGACTGGATGATGCCCGGCATGAACGGAAATGACCTCTGTGGCAGTCTTCGCAGCCTGACCACTGGAAACTATATCTACATCGTCCTGATGACGGCCGCGACATCGGAAATTGATCTGACCACGGCGCTGCGCGCCGGAGCTGATGAATTTCTGGGGAAGCCCATCAATCTAAAAGAACTCGTGTTACGACTTGAAGCTGCAGTGCGTCTGCTTGATGTTGAACGTCGTCTGCGCGTTCAGGCATCGCAGGATTCGCTGACGGGGCTGCTAAATCGGAATTCCTTTTCCAACATCCTTGAAAGCGAGCATGCGCGTTGCCTTCGGTATGGATGCGAATTGTCGCTGTTGATGATTGACATCGATCACTTCAAGACCGTCAACGACACGTATGGGCACCAGGCTGGCGACATGGTGTTGCAGCAGGTAGCCAGATTGCTGAAGTCAAATGTTCGTCTTTCGGATCACGTCAACCGATTTGGCGGTGACGAATTCTGCGTTCTGTTCACGAACACTCATCGCGAAGACGCGTTGACCTGTGCCGAACGACTACGATCAGAAGTGGCCCGGCTAACCATCGAATTCGATGGGCGCCCAATACATTTCACCGCCAGCTTTGGACTTGCGGAATGCGACATAACAACATTTTCGCCGACCGACCTTGTCGAACGCGCCGACCAGGCATTGTTTCACGGAAAACGTAACGGTCGCAACAGTGTCGGGGTCTGGACAAAGACAGAACACGCTTCGGAATTGCTGAGCACAATCGGTGAAGTTTCGGAATGAACGACGCGACAGGGTGAGTCAGAATGCCGCCGGACGAAACTGATTTCGAATTGCAGCGGGTGAGAAGCCAGTGTCAGGGCTATCGCGTCCTGGATGTCGTTCTCGCAGATCACAGGCCGGCTTTGGTACACGAAATTGAGCTCCGGAAAGGCTGTTCCGCCGCGCAGCGAGAGCAGTTGTCTGAGGCACTTGAGCGATGGACGAATTTGCAGATCGATGGCTGCCTGGCTCCGCTGTCTTTTCGAATCACGTCAAGTCATGCGACCGTCGTTCTGCCTGCCGGCCCCACAGTCAGCCTGGCTGACAGACTGCGCGAAGGACCACTCACGGT
>CAYZYB010000655.1:0-3768 GCA_964481505.1 uncultured Planctomycetaceae bacterium
GCCCAGATAGTGACTTCACGCCGCAACTCTTCAGTCCCGCAATCGGCGACTCCTTACGTGCGACATTGCGGTCGGTTTACACTTGGGGCATTACCGGTCTGATTGTCGTTGCTATTATCGCAGGAAAATTCGGGACGTCGCGAGCCATCGTATTCATGGGACTCGCACTCGTGGTCGGAGTCCCGAAACTAGGCCGAGACTTCAAAGATGGAACGTATGGTCCTATCGCCAGTGACGGCAGAAATCGCCATAGAAACGTGCTCCAGTTTCGCTCCAAATACGAGCTTCCCGACGCCACGCTATGGGTCAATGGCGTCGAGATTGGGAAGTTGCCGCTTGAAATTGCCACCGACGAATTCATGGAACGACTCCCCAAATGGAACGGGTTCCAGCTCGCGCCAACACCTTGGGGCGAAAATCCGCATGCAGCAGATCTGTACTACGGAGAACACTACAGCACGTCAATCTGGGGCGACTCACTCCGCCATAGAAGATTGCGCCCTCAATATGGCAGCCTCGAAGTTCACCAGGATAGTTACAACAGCCGGAGATCGACACACTTGCGGCACGGTGTCGCAGTGAATGGCGTATTCGGACACATGAGCCCAAGCACGATATTTGCAGACCGCAAATCCGAAGGTCCCCGTCGCTATACCCTCGACGTACGATTCAAAGAATGGGAAGACGAACTAACACAACTCGTCGACGTTGCTCGGGCGAACGACTACGAAGTTTCTGACCAGTGGTGCAACGCCATGCTGACGTATCAAACTCGCGGATGGGACTACCTTCGCGAACTCTGGCCGTACGAGCCTCGCGTCACGAGACTGAGCGACGCTCTTGCAAGGCGAGCATATCACCTTGACAAAGTAACTGATGCAGACGAGGCACAGCACAAGCTGAATGCAATCATCGCCGAAGCTATCGCTGCGAATCGCTATGACTCACGTACACAACAAGGACGTGTGGTCGAACTGCTGGCTCCTAAACTTGACATGGCTGATCTCATTGAACAGGCGACAACCCTGTTGCCACAGGCTGCATATTTTTCGATAAACGATTTCCGATCAAATCGTGAAAGCTACCTGAGCTGGTCTGGCGATGGCCGTTCTGACTCACCGGATACGCTAAGACTTCTGCCTATCGTGCACGCGCTCTGGCATTTGGATCGTGAACACAACAACGAATCACCGGATTCCACGAACCTTATTGAAGAACGACTGACGCCTATCCTCATTGCTGAATCAAACGAACGACTGGCAGAGTTCTTTGGTGGCCCAGACTGGGACGAACTTACACGGCGCCGTTATCTGGAAGCCGACCGCAAAAAAGAACGGCGCCAATACCGGCTGCGGAACCTCCTGTCATTGCGATCACAGGTCGGACGCAATGCACGGAAACAATACGGACAAGAAGTCCTTCAGGATTTGCGCCAACGACTGGCCCAGCCCGAGCGAAGCCCTACGTTCCTGAGGTTCGACGAATACAACCTTGGCAATACATATTCGTTTCTGTTCCTGACATCCGACGGCACGGAAGAACGTAATTCACTCGCGTGGAAACTCTGGCCACAGATACAAGCGGCCGCAAGAAAAAGGCCAGCCGAAGAAAGTCTGAGTCGTCAATGGACCTTCCTGATGCACATCTGGCCCGAATCTGATATCGACATGTTCGTCGAAACCTACCTGAACGGCCCGTACCTGGAACGAAAATACATGCCATCGAACATCATGTGGAGTCAACTTCTGCCTCCACATCACAAGTTCGAAATCCTGAATAAGATCAAACTGGCTCTGCAAACTCGTCTTGATTCGATGCAAGTTTCCGACGGAACCGCTGGCACCCGAAAACTACTGAAAGGCCAAATCTTTATATTGAATTCCAACATGAGCCGCTTCGCATGCCCCGGTGGTGCCAAAGTGTTTGTAGAGAGCCAGGAAGAGAAGTTTGCGAGAAACGACGGAAAACAATTGTGTCAGCAAATGGCGTACGACCGTTACCGAGACGACCATGTCGAAGCGTTGGCGGAACATGACAATCCGGAGTTTCGCAGTGCGGCTTTGCTGGCGATTCAGTGTCATCCCACCAAACGTCGCCAAAAAGTGCTCGATGCTCTACTGAAGGATGGTGACGAAAGGATCCGAAACGAAGCAGAAGCTGTCTCCGCCGCGATTCAGCAGCTACTTTCAGCTCCGTTGCCGGTGCGAAAAATTCCGACGGCGGTTTCCGAGGAAGAAGTCGTGCGTTCGTCGCCCTGAATTCCGATTGGCTAATGCCTCAGAGAAGGAATGCCGATTCGGCGGCCGTATTCGCTGGTCAATTGCCCGAGAGTTAAACCAAAGTTGCGATCGAGTGCGGCTTTCTGGGTGAATCCGAGCTTGATATCTCTGACGAAGCGGCTGAACTTCTGTTTGTCGATCTCCAACAGAATCTGCACCATCGCAGCGGCGGTGCCGTATCGATCATCAGACGTCTGCGGTGCGTCGAAGAAGCCGGCGAGTGTCTTCTGCTTTTGCAGTGCAGCGACCGCGCGCCGCTGGCTGCGTTCCAGAGTCGAATCCTGACTCACGATGTAATCCGCGATCCACACTGCCATACCGTCGTTCAGCCAGGCAGGTACGTCGACGTTAGACAGATAGCGAGCCGTCAGACCATAGGCCGTTTCGTGAACCAGAGTTGATCCAAAGCGGCTGGGCCGGTCGCCACTGAAGAGAGAAATGACGACGCGACCATCATCGCGATTGTGGCAGTAGCCGACCGACTCACTGGGGTTGCCAGTATTCTTCATCATCTCAACTTCAAAGCGAATGAAATCTCGTTGCTCTTCAAACGCCACCACAACACATTTGCCACACCAAATATTGTAGCCTTCCGGAATACCGTAGGCCCGACACATCTCAAGATACATGCGATCAAGGTAATCAATGTAAGTGTTGACTTCAGAAGCGGGAATATCCGTCAGAAACAGAAAGTACTTCGTTTCGGCAACTCGCATATTCAGCTGAGGGAATTTGTCCTGCACCGTTTCCGCAAAGGCTCGATGCCTCTCGGTCCAGTCTTCGTTTTGTTCGTCGCTGAGTCGAGCCCACAGTTCTTTATTGACCGCCGCAAGTCGCAGGCGATCCGCTTCCGCCGCGTCTTTGCGATCCTTGCGATCTTTTTCATTGACGGCCAGCACGTCCTCATCGCGGTCATACTTCAGACTCAAACGGACGCCATCGACCGCGATATCTTCAATGGTGCGAGCTTTGTACAAGCGTGACCGGAGGTCGCCGATCTTTGCCTTCAGTGTCAGCAGTGTTTCCGGTTCTGAGCCGACTTCAATCGCGGTGATTGTGACGTCTCCAAGAATTCGGCGATCTCGCAGATAGAGATCAACACGTCGACTCACAAGTTCAGAGACTCGGAGAAACTCCGGCTTCGGCATCGCTGACTTGCTGACTGGCTTTGGCGCCGTCAGAATCCGCAGGCTTTCCGGCGACGACACAGGCAATACGGCTCGTAGATTTCCGTCGGGCGCGATCTTTTTAATCACGCCGGTGACCTGGATTTTCCTGTTGAGAAAGTGATCCGTCAGTTTCCCTCCCAACCCGGCGTAACTGGCTCTCGCCGCGCCCGAAACGTGGACAATAAAACAACCTTCGTCCTGCCAGCTGGGCTTCGACCGCAGCACAAGAATCTCACCGTTCTTGCCACCGGTTCCACACCCCACAACCTTCATTGCGATCTGAACCGATTTTCCGACAAAGTCCAGTCCCTGATCTGGAG
>CAYZYB010000656.1:0-3767 GCA_964481505.1 uncultured Planctomycetaceae bacterium
GGTCGTACAACAGCGTGACAAATGATGTGATGTTCACGGCAGTCACAACATTCCCACTGGAACGACGCTACACGATGATTGTGGAGAATCAGCCATTAGATCCAACGAATCCTGCGTCCATTGACGGAGTCCGTGATCTGGCTGGCAACTATCTCGAAGCGAACCAGACGGACGGCAGCACTGTTTTCGAAATTCTGTTGACTGACAACGTTAATGATCCACCAATCAATGGTGTGCCGGCAGTTCGTCAGCGAATTGATGAAGACTCGACGCTGGTATTCAGTACAGCCAACGGCAACGCGCTGACGGTCTCAGACGCTGATGTGCATCTGTCGCAGGATGCGTCTCTGAATGTCAATCTGACTGCGACGTTTGGAACGTTGTCGCTGTCTGGAGTTCAGGGATTGACGTTCCTGACGGGAGACTCAGGGTTTAACGAAACATCCATCACGTTCCGTGGCAGCATCAGCGACATCAATCTTGCCCTGAACGGTTTGACTTACACCCCGAACCAGGATTACGCCAACTTGTTCTCTGGTGACGCCGCATCTGCCAATCCAGCGACCATTACCATTACGACAGACGACGGCAATTTGGCGAATCCACCTGTGGGACAGTTTGCCGCTCCCGACAGTCCGGTCGAAACAGATGTTGATGTCGTGCTGATTGACGTTGTTTCTGTCAACGACCCACCATCGCACGACCCGGTGACATCGCCACCAGCGATTGACGAGGATTCGCCAGCAGTTTCGATATCCGGATTCGTCACCGGTTTGAATGCCGGACCTTCGCCTTCTGAGTCCGGTCAAACGTTTGTTTTCAATGTTCAGGCTCCGGTAGTTACCTCCGGCAATTTGCAGTTCACACAGGCTCCAGCCATTTCTCCAACTGGAGATCTGACCTATGCCGTCGCTGGAGATACGAACGGGACCGCTCAGTTCGTATTTAATCTGACAGATGCGGATGCGACCGACCCGAATCATATACCTGCTGCCAGTGCTCCAGTTACAGTGACAATCGTCGTGAATCCGATCAACGATGAGCCATCACTGACGGTGACGGGAACAACGGTGACGGGTATCGAAGATGAAGGTCCAAGAACGGCGATTACACTTGTTTCTTCTGCGGCTGCAGGTCCGCTTACGGCAACTGATGAGCTGGCCAGCCAAACGCTGACCTTCATTGCTACACAACCGACGATTGCCACAGGAAATCTTACCTTTACTTCCTTCAGTGTTTCTCCGACTGACGGCAGTTTGTCTTTTGAGGCAACTCCTGACTCTTCAGGGTCTGCGACGTTTGATCTGTGGGTTGAAGACAGCGGTTCAACCACCCACGCTCTGGACGACAATTCCTCTGCGCCGGTTACGATCACTGTCTCGGTGTCAGCAGTTGGCGACCCGCCGACTCCAGTAACGCCCGACTATGTCATTGATGAAGGCGATCCTCTGGTGCTTGACGCATCGGGCAGTTTCGATCCTGATATCGCTTTCCCAGGCGACACACTCCTGTACAGCTGGGACCTTGACAACGACGGTGTTTTCGATCTTGTTAATCAGACAAACGCCATCATTAGTACACCGTTTTCAACCCTCGCAGACCTTGGCCTGTCTGTTCCAGGTGACAACACGATTACATTGCGTGTGACGGATACATTTGAAGGTGCGTCTGTCGATACAACCGCCAGTGTTGCGATTTTGACCGCTGATTACGGAGATGCTCCAGACACTTTTGGAACCACCAGGGCATCTAATGGAGCCGCTCATACGATTGTGGATGGCTTTTTCCTTGGAGCTTCTGTTGATAGTGAAACAGACGGCCAGGCTGACGACGGTGCGGACGAAGACGGGATTGTCTTTGAAGCCGGAATTCAGGCCGACGATGTATTAAGTCTTGATTCGTTCTTCACAGCAACCGCCTCAGCGGCTGGTAGATTGGATATCTGGATCGACTTCAACAACAGTGGCACGTTCGAAACCACTGAACACTTAAATGGTGGAACAAGCTACGACCTGGTAGCCGGTGACAACCTGTTCGACTTTACGATCGGCGGAAGCCAGGCGACCACAGGTGTAGACACGGCCGTTAGAGCGCGATTCAGTTCTGTGGGCGGACTTTCACCTGTTGGCCGTGCTGATGATGGTGAAGTCGAAGACTATACGATTCAGTTCTCTGAATTGGTCGATGCCGTTGGCGTCCAAAGTGTTTTGCCAGCACATTCTCAGACCAGCGATTCAACTCCGCTTATTCAGTGGGAGCCAGTTGCTGGTTCGGTGCCGGGTGCCAATGCTACCTATAACGTTGAGCTTCGGGATGCGAATGGAAATACCGTTGGTTTCCAGGAAGGCCACGTTGGTGAGTCGATTACGATTAGTGATCCGCTGCCACCGGGCGTCTACACTGTCTTCATCACCTCGTTCAACCGCGCTGGTGTGCCGCACAGTCCAGTCAGTGTGCTCCGACAATTTGAAGTCGTAGCCATTGATGTAACGTCGCCGTCGGGCACGATTCAGGACAACACTCCGACCATCACGTGGACCGGTGTGGATCTGACAGACCACTATGAAATCCAGATCCGTTCCGGACTGACTGGTGACCTGGTTCTGGAAGACCTGAACGTTCCTGGAACATCTTTCGACATTCCTTCGGATTTGGCTTTGGATATCGGGAGCTATCAGGTTCGTGTTCGAGCTGTTGAATCCGGAACCGGTCAGCTTGGTGACTGGAGCGCTTTCCAAAACTTCCAAATCGGTACTTCTCCAACGTTGACGGCTCCTGTTCCCGTTGCCGGACAGACGGCAGCAATCGTGACAATCGGAGATCCAACGCTTACATGGACCGCTGTTGCTGGTGCAGTATCGTACGACGTTGTCATCAATGATGTGACGGATGACATCAATCCGTTGCAGACGCTTACCGGCATTACCACGACTTCGATTACGCTCACGGAACCGCTGGATCTTGGCGAGTATACGGTTCAGGTGAGAGGCATAACGGTTGATGGTCAGGTTGGAGAATTCGGCGCACCTGCGACGCTGCGAGTGGAATTGCCAACCAGTATTGTGCAGCCATCCGGCCGCCTCGATGACTCCACGCCAACGATTGTTTGGTCACCCGTTGCTGGTGCCGATGAGTATGGACTGGCGATCATTCGCTCCGTTGGTGGGGTTGAAGAAACTCTCTTCCCGTCGGATGGATCGGCGGAGTTCACGGTCAACGGCACACAGTTCGTTGTTCCCGACACGAACGAGCTGCCTTTGGGGCAATACGAGATTCGTGTGACTGCAAGAAATTTGCCGTCGGCAACGTCTTCTGGTCAAGCTGTCACTTCCGTTAATGCACCGTCTACTTTCCTTGTGGTAACACCACCTGAAGTCTTGTTGCCGAACAGTGGAATCTACGACACGACTCCGAATGTGACGTGGGACGCACCACTCGGAACAGACACCAGTGAAGTTGAAGTGACGAATGGGCTGACGGGAGAGATTGTCTACCTGGTTAGTGGTATTACAGGGACTTCTGTTGATATCGGAACAGGTACGAACAATCAGGATCCACTGGCTCCAGGTGAGTATCATGTTCGAGTTCGATCGACTTCTGCCGGAACACCAGAGGTGATTTCGGATTGGAGTACAATTCATGTATTCCAGATCGGCAGTGCTCCAGTACCTTTGGGGCCATCGGACGGGCTTGGTACCGCACCATTCTTTGAAGTGGTTGATCAGCGACCGACGTTAACATGGCAACAGTCGCTGGCTGGTGAGAGA
>CAYZYB010000657.1:0-3766 GCA_964481505.1 uncultured Planctomycetaceae bacterium
GTCGAAGGTACAGAAAATTTACAAGGACAACTCTATCACCGCCGACGTAATCGACTTCGCATCGAACATACCGCAACGACTCGCGGATGCCAATGTGGTCGTAACCCGCTGTGGAGCAGTCACGCTGGCGGAAGTGGCAGCGCGCGGCTGCGCGACTGTGATGATTCCCCTTATCTCCTCAGCCGACAGCCATCAGCAAGCCAACGCTCGCAGCTTTCCCGGCAGGGGAACGATCATCAACGAAGAATCCCCCACAGCACAGAAAGATACCACTCACGCCATCAAGCTGATGTGTAAAGAGGCCCTCACCACCAACGCAGAAAAACAACAAGAAACTGAGGTCCCAAACGCTGCGTTAGCGATTGCCGAATCGATACAGCAATCGCTTTAAAGGTCGAATGCCGTCCGGCCAAATCCGCAATCGGACGCGGGGACAATTCTGCCATGTTTCTGCCATCTGCGAGCTCACAAAGAAAGCTACCGATGCAGAAATCAGAAGCAATGAAATGGGAGGGCAGGCACTAGATTTACTGCATACCTGAGCCAGAAACGAACCACTCTTTCTGCTGACGAGGCAAAAAAAAGACGGCAGGCCGTCAGGCCTGCCGTCTTGATCTAAGTTGGTTAGGTCGCACGCAACACGTCTTAGTATTCGCCGATCGTCAAGCCATCGTCGATGATTGCGAGTCGCTGAAAAATTCCGATCTGGTTGAAGTCTGTGAATTCGGTCGCAAAGTTTGGTGTATTGGTTGTAGAGTGCTGACCGTTGGCACAGCAGGTTCCATTCTGCTGCAAATCATGATCGATATTCTCGCTCAGAAAACGGACTGAGCCATCGCCAAGAACAAACTGTGCTCCTCCTGGGTGCTTGCTGGAGAACCCCTGTCGAAACATATTGTTGATAGAATCGTCATTGATCGCGGCCCAGGCACTGCCATGCACGTAGTCGTTGCCGTGTGGGCCAACTCCGGTAGGATTACGATTTCCGATCCACGAACCAGCCCCGGCGCTTTCCTGGCGTTCTCCGACGATGATCGTGTTTGAGGTCCCATCGGTAATATCACGGATTTTGATGCGGCTTCCAGTATAAAACGTTCCGCGTGGAAGTCGGTCACTCAGATTGTCTGGAATATTGGTGTGAGAAATACCAACTACGCCCATGTAGTTGCTTGTCGGTGGCCGCCAGCTTGTTGGAATTCCTGAATCACCACCCCCAAAGTTATTTCGCTGCATTGCCGCCTTGAGACGTCCTCCAGTCGTATCGCTGGGACACTGATATGCGGTCAATTCCGGGCACAGAGCATTCCGCTCATCGTCGTTTGCAGTTGACGCCAGCGCTTGGCTTAACGTTCGATCGTTCACACCGAGATTCTGAAAAAGAGGCCCTTGTTCGATCATCGGCAGGATTGAAGCCGACCAACCCCAGGATTCGAGGTTAGCATCGACGACTCCAGCATTGAAGCGAGTCGAACACCCCTGTGGAAACGTCAGGTGGACATCGTGATAATTGTGAAGTGCCAAACCAATTTGCTTTAGATTGTTTTTACATTGAGTACGTCTCGCTGCTTCTCGAGCCTGCTGAACGGCTGGCAGTAGTAGTGCGATGAGAATTGCGATAATGGCGATGACAACGAGCAACTCGATCAGCGTAAAACCACGAGTGCGCGTCTTGAACTTGGTTGGGAGCATGGAGCTTTCCTGTCTGAAAATTACGGAATAAATTGCATATAACGCGGAGGAAGTCCGACATCGGATATCTCCACAAGGAGAAACAACGCAAAACAGATTTGGCGCCGCTGCTTTTTATTTTTTTTGTATCAGCTGCTCGCCAAGCGTTCAGATATCGACAACGTGCTGCATCAACAACAGCGAAGAGAAACGCAATTGCGTTTGGCAGTAAGTCACGCCCACCAGATACTCGCAGCGTAGACCTCAACCATCCCCAAGGGCCATGTCGGATTTCCGGAGTGTGATCATGCCACCATCAGACAGTCCGCAGCACAGGTTTCGCGGGCTGCGTTGTTGAAGGCGCCCGGAGTGGTTATCTGCAAGCAGCCATTGCGTCTGCCAGCAATGGAAATCATCTCAAGCTCAACACTGCAGAAAAAAACGCCCGACCTTCTCGCACACGTTTCATCGACTCGTCGTTGATGCCGCGTTGCCTCCAACGCTGCCTTGGGGGCTATGGTTGGTGTTTGAAGTTCGCCGCGCGCAGTGCCATGGCTTTTTCGACCATCGTTGCAATCTGGCTCGTATGTTTGACGGCCAGGACAGCTCCGGCAGCGTCTTTTGCCCGGCCGTATCTGACGCTGTCTTTGAAGACGTTTTTAAGCCATACGGACCAGCCGGAGATGTCGAGCAGTTCTTTCGCGCTGTCGGAAGTTGCCGCGATACAAAGACCGTTTTGCATGGCAGACGCCAGCATGTGTTCAATCTTCTGGAATCGCAGCTCCCGCTTGAATTCCGACACAGTACCTCCGACGAAAAACACGACATCAAAGTAGTCTGGATCGAAGGCTTCCAGCTGCAACTCTGCGAATCGTTGCATCGAACGCCCCTTGTTACTCCGTGGCACACCACCGGTCGAAGAAGCAATGACGGAATGAATACCACGTTCTTCCAGGACGCGATTGAGTTCACCGAATTCGTGAGCATCGTACGTGTGCATTGGTACGACGATAAGAACTCGTGATTCTCCGCGTCGTCTCAGGGTTTCGGAATCGTCGAGGTAACTGAGAACGCTGAAGTTTTTCTTGCTTCTGCGTTCTCGTAATGTTTCTCGCGTTTTCTTCCCTGTTTGCACCAGCTGTTGTATGTCTTTTGTTGATTCAATTTCTATCAGCTTTCCAAATCTGGTTGCCGGTTCATAGTAGCGAAGTGGTCCGGTACCGTCGGTATGCGCACATGAATTACTGAGGTCCGCGAACGCCCGATAGTTCGCAGATTTGATCTGAGCAACGACGGTGCCGAAAGCAAGGGAAGTGGCCAGTGCGGACTTGAGTGCTTCGCCTCTGTTGTCGAAATTCTGTGCCGAACCACTTACAAGACAGATGACGTCGAAGTTCCGAGATGGCAACTGAGTCAGTGAAACCATGTTGTCTTCGGAGAGGACGTGTTCCTTTCCTTTGGCGTGCGGCAGACCGGCATCGGAAGACGTCCAGGAAACACGCATTCCCTCAGCTTGGATGGCAGCTTCCCAGTGCAGATATTCGTCTGCAACATAACCATGGAACGGCACCACAAGTAAAGCTTCGCCAGGCCCATCATTCAGAATCGAATAGTCTGTCTCACTCAAGATACCAGGGACTCGAAAATCATCAGGCCTCATTCCGGTTGGTCGGTCGTCCGATGGTGCCGGCTTAGGGTTCGATTCCACAAGGTCCGCTTTGTCCGGTACCGACGTTGCCAGAATCGTCGCCCAAATGCCCGATGCCAGCAGACAGCACACTCCAATTTTCGTTATCCATAGGCTGGACTTTGACTTTTGGCGAAGTTCTCGCCGCGTCTGCAGAATCGATACCTGCTGTGCGGATTCGAACGCGAGGGGCGGAATGGGTGTGGCGGGCTCTCGCCCCGCGATTACGGCAGTTAAGTCTTCAGCAACCTCCTGCATCGACTGATAACGCTGCCCTGGCTGCTTGGCCAGCATCCTGTGGAACACGGGATTAAGCAGAGGGGCTGGCTGTTGCGACGCATCAAGTAAAGACGGAATTTCTTTTTCGCGGTGGGCGATCAACCGAGCCATGATGGTGTCGCCGTCGTACAC
>CAYZYB010000658.1:0-3764 GCA_964481505.1 uncultured Planctomycetaceae bacterium
TGTTTTGTTAGCCGAAGACAATTTCGTAAACCAGCAACTGATGATTCGAATTCTGGAAGGTCTTGGGCACCGGGTGTCCATCGCAAACAACGGCCGCGAAGCCTGCGAATATCTGGAGACACAGACAGCAGACATTGTTCTTATGGACGTGCAAATGCCCGAACTGGATGGCATGGCCGCGGCGGCTCGAATTCGCGAGTCGGAAGCGGGCACAAATCATAGAACGCCAATCGTGGCCCTGACAGCTCACGCGTTAAAAGGAGATCGCGAAAAGTGCCTCGCCGCCGGAATGGACGCCTACGTTTCGAAGCCGATCCAGGTGGCCGAGCTCCAGGCAGCCATTGCCGAATTGGTCGGGCCAAAAACGGCGCCTTCCATTACGCTGGAAGACACCAAACTGCCTCTGGTTTTTGATCGGGAAGACCTGATCGAACGTGTTGGCGATGATGCTGAATTTCTTGAGATGCTGTTGAACGTTTTTCGAGATGACTACCCGGAGCATCTGGCTTCCGCCAACCAGGCAATCGCGGATCGGGATCTCGAACGCCTCAAGATTTCCGCTCACACAATCAAAGGCAGCGCCAGCAGCCTTGGTGGAAAACTCGCAGCAGAATATGCGTTGCGGCTGGAAGAACTCGCAAAGGAATCTGAGTTTGACCAATGCCCGGAGGTCATTACAGATCTCACCAACTCTCTTGAACAACTCGTCGGTGCTCTCCAGGAACAAGTCAATCGCTGTTCCGTCAGAAACCCTGTGTGACCTTTCATTACGCAGCGCCAGAAAGTCCTTATGCTTACTCCACAGCAATGGTGCGGCGGCGCAGAACTGTGACTACTGTGCTGATTCAGCCGCTGCGATTTCTTCCGGTGTCTTCGCTTTGTCCCAAAACGTCAGTGCGAAGAAAACGAAGACTCCGGCTGCCATAATGGATGGAAACATCCAGAAGTTCTTCCACTGCCCCATCGTTTCGCTGAGAAGTTGCCCGTCCAGGCCTTCCGGAAGACTGCGGGAGAACATCTGAGTGAGCGAATCAAGAAAGCTGACGGCTTCCTGTTCACCGCGAGCGCCCTTCAACGCTGCGTTGTAGGCTTCACTGCTGGTGATTTGCTGCCCATATTCTCCGATCGTCCAATTTCCGAAGTCTATTCCGAGGAATTTCCCGGCTCCCATGATCTTGTAGCCGAAGAACATGCCAACGCCCTGAGTCAGAAACACCAAAAGGCTCTGTGCCTGACCACGTATCGCTGTAGGAGCCTTCTGGTCGGTGTACATGAAGCCGGTCACAAAAAAGAAGTCGTAACAAATCCCATGTACTGCCACGGACAACAGCAGCATCCACGTGATTTGATCAGGGGCACCAAAGGCGAAGAGTGCATATCGAATCACCCATGCCGCCATGCCGATCAGGATCATCACCTTGAGGCCGAGTGTTCGGAAGAAAAACGGGATCAGCAGCATGAAGAATATTTCGGACATCTGTCCAAGAGTCATCGTGGCAGCCGATTGCGAAAAGCCCGTTTGGTTCAGGTACGTTGATGTCATGCCATAGTAGTAGGCCAGCGGCACACAGATCAGCGTTGAACACAATGCAAAGATCAGAAAGTTGAAGTCCGCGAACAACTTGAAAGCGTCTACCATCAACAGTGATCTTACATCGAGCGGCTTACCTCGCAGAGGCGGAGGCGTGTTGGGCAGCATGAAGCAGAATAGTCCCAGCAGGATGGAACTAAACGCACCCAGCCAAAAAATATTGAAGCTGTTTGACCAGCCCATCAGTCCGACAAGCAGGCCCGCTGCAATCCAGCCAATCGTTCCCCAAACACGAATCTTCGGGAAGTGAGATTGATCCGTAATGTGAGTAAAGGCGATCGTATTTCCGAGTCCAAGTGTTGGCATGTAGCACGCCAGATGCCCCAAAATGAGCCACACAATCAATCTGGACTGAACTTCCCCCTGTTCTGCGATGCCTGGCACAACCAACAGCAACCCTCCTCCAATGAGCATCAGCACACCCATCACTTTTTCTGACGCGAACCACCGGTCAGCGATCAGCCCCAAAAACAGCGGCGCGAAAATCGCGGCTATCGGAGCCGATGCATAGGCATCACCGATAATGCTGCCAAGCCCGGCAGTGTCCAGCGCGGCACCAAGCGTGGCAAACCATGCGCCCCATGCAAAGAACTGCAGGAACATCATGATCGACAGACGAGACACCACGCTGCTGGATGCCGGTACAGTGCCCAGCGGTTCAGATCCCGCAGCCGGGGCAACAGAAGAATCCGGAGTCGCTTCGTTCTGCGAATCAGCCATGAGTGGGACTTTGTTAAGGTACTCTTGAGGAAGGCGAAGGACCGAGGGAGGTGTCCCGTGCCACCAATCGCGAAACAGAACAGCTCTACGATGATGACAAGAGGCATGGGCACAGGCAAGTCAAACGGACAGGAATCTCCAGGCGAGTGCGTTCGACGATTACGGTCTGTGACGCTTGCTTCCGTCGTGATGGAATCCAGTCCCCTGCAGTATGCGAATCCATTTCATGCGGATCGGTGTCAATAAAATGAGTGGGTGCATCCGCCAGCGTCAGTTGATATGCTTGGAACATCAATCAGTAAATTAAGGCGAATCTTACAAAGGGCGAGCATGCGAATTTTAGTTGGGTGGGACGACGAAGCGCAGGTTGAACTTCTCAACATGTACCTGGGAGTCGATGACAATGCGGTAATCGCAACGACCGATCCCGAGAAGTTCAGCATGTTGATTGAATCGTCACAGGCCTTCGACATCGTCTTGATGACATCGTCGCACCCCAGCTCTGATGCTGCCTACGAGATGTTCCAAAAAATCTGCGAGACCAGGCCGGAATGTCCCGTTGTCGCAGCCTGTGATCAGAGCGAAGTCTACAGAATTGCTCGTTTTATGACCGGCGGGCTGCGCAGCTACGTGATTCGAGACGAAAACGGCGACTTTCTGTTTCTACTCCAGTCGCTTCTCGCGGCAGCCGTCAAGCAGATCGAAATGGAACGCGAACGTATGGTCTCAGAACAGCTGCGAAAAGAAGTGCAGTCTGTTCGAGAGCTTCAGGAATCGATTATCCCTTCTCGAATCGACACTCCGGAAGGCTTCAGCATCATGGCTCGATACGAATCGTCGCAGATTCGAGTGATCGGAATGAAGCCCGTCACAATGGCCGGTGGCGATTACTACGAAGCATTTACGCTGCCGGACAATCGCATGGTGGTGCTCGTGGGAGACGCTTCCGGCCACGGCATGAAAGCCTGCATGTCGATATTTACCATGCATACGTTAATACGCATGATTCGCTTCGATGACTACATGGACGCCGCAAAGCTTGTCCAGCACATCAACGAACAACTCTGCAAGCAGGCTGTTGTCAGCGGTGAAGGTGGCTTCATCACGATGTTGTACGGCGTGTTTGATCCGGAAACTCGTGAATTGTCGTGGGCATCTGCTGGCCACCAGATGCCTGTCCTTCACAATTTGGAAACAGGTGAGATCACTGAAGTTGCGGCCGCGGAAGATGCCTCTGGATTGCCAATTGGTCTGTTCGAATTTGGCGACTACAAAACTAACCGCACCATCATTCCGCCAAAGTCACGTCTACTGCTCTATACGGACGGACTGATCGAAGCCTTCCCTGGACACCAACGCGGAGAACACTCGGAATTCGGCATGGAAGGACTGGAAAACACGATGCGAGACACTGCCGACCAGTCGCTCGACGTATGCCTGGACCGTCTATTCT
>CAYZYB010000659.1:0-3758 GCA_964481505.1 uncultured Planctomycetaceae bacterium
GGTTTCGAGTCGCTCTAGAGGGAGAGCTGGGTTCGAGTGCTGCCGGAGAGAAGTTATGGAAATCACTGGCAGTCACGATCGAAACCATCCTTCCAGATTTTAGAGATCTAAAACTAGAGCGAACTGAGGGCAGGCTCCCTATTTTTTCAATCGAGAAGGATGGTGTTCGATTTTCTCTCAATCAGCTCTCGGATGGGGAACGAGCCCTTCTCGCCCTAGCAACTGATCTCACTCAGCGGCTTTCGTTGGAAAATCCTGAGCTAGAGGAGCCGGCTAAGGAAGGGGTTGGAATCGTTCTGATCGATGAAATTGAGCTACACCTTCATCCGAATTGGCAGCGACGGGTTCTCGAGAGACTTCGAAGCGCATTCCCCAATTGCCAGTTTATCGCCACAACTCACTCAGCGCTGGTATTGGGTGAGATCAAATCGGACTGTGTCCGTTTTCTCGAACCGAACGAAGAGACAGGAAAAATCGAGGTCTACATCCCACCGGAATCATTTGGCCTCGACGCGAACCGAGTGCTCGACGAATTGATGGGGGCCTCGGAACGCAACAAGCAGGTTCTCAAAGATCTCACGGATCTGTTTCGCCTGATCGACAACGAGAAGTTCGAAGAGGCGCGAGAGGCAATGGAGCCCCTCTCCGAACTGCTGGGCGAGGGTGAACCCGAGCTAACACGAGCGAACACGTTGATTAAGTTTCTGGAGGGCAGCGAATGAGGAATATACAGAAACAAGCTGAACCTGCGTCGTTGACCGAACATCGTTGCAATCAGCACACGGATTACGACAATTATCCGGACAAGGATGGCCTCCGTGAATCCTTAGTCCGTGAGCAGCACGGTATTTGTTGCTATTGTTTACAGCGCATTCGACCCTCCGAAGCGGAAATGAAGATCGAGCATTGGCATGCGCAGTCACCAAACAAATATCCTAATGAGCAACTGAACTACGACAATCTGCTAGGAGCATGCCGAGGAGGTCACGGAGAGAAGAAAGGAAACCAACACTGTGATACCCGTAAGGGAGACGAGGATTTAACCTTCAATCCATCGAACCCGGCTCACGACGTTGAAGCCCTATTCAAGTTTCCCGGCTCCGGCAGGATCGAACCCGTCAGCGGTGACGACGATTTAGAAAGACAATTGAACGAAGTCCTGAATCTCAATCACTCGGCTTTGGTGAGGAACCGAAAGGCGGTGTTGGACTCTTTCACCGACACACTGAGGCGGGGAAAGGCCAAGGATTCACATCTTCGAAAACACCTGAAAGAATGGACCGGAAGCGATGGTGGAACGCTGGACCCGTTTTGCCAAGTGGTGGTCTACTACCTCCGCAAAAAACTCAAGCTCGCATGAAAACGACCTCCGAAGCAGCATTTGAGACAGCCATCGAAGAGGTCTTACTTTCGAACGGTTACGTAAAGCATGCCTCGAAGGAATTTGATCCTGAGCTGGCACTCTTCCCAGAGGTAGCGCTGAGTTTCATTCAGAAAACGCAATCCAAGGCTTGGGATAAACTTGAGGCTTTGCACAAAGAGAAAACCGGGGAGCGGGTCATTTCAGCTCTCTGCAAGTGGATGGATACACACGGAGTCCTGACTACGCTCCGCCATGGCTTCAAATGCTACGGCAGGACTCTCCGCATCGCCTTTTTCAAACCCGCTCATGGACTGAATCCGGATTTGGAAGCACGCTACGGGGAAAACATTCTCGGCATTACGCGTCAGCTGCATTTCAGCACCAAGCGTCCGAAAGACAGTTTGGATGTCACCTTGAGTGTGAACGGTGTTCCGCTGGTAACTTTGGAGCTTAAGAATCCATTGACTGGACAGACAGCGGCCAATGCGATTCGTCAATACCGGCATGATCGCGACCACCGGGAGAAGATTTTCGATTTCAAGAAGCGCGCCCTGGTTCACTTTGCGGTGGATACCGAAGAGGTGCATATGACCACGCGTTTGGCGGGAGGCGCGACCCATTTCCTACCCTTCAATCGTGGCCGCGAGGGCGGAGCCGGAAACCCGGAAGCCAAGGGGCGAAACTATCGCTCGGCCTATCTGTGGGAGGAAGTCTTGGAGCGACACAGCTTCCTCGATCTTCTTGCCCGCTTTCTCCACCTCCAGGTCGAGGATAAGCGAACAGATGAAGGAAAGCGGGTAAAGAAGGAGACGATGATCTTCCCTCGTTATCACCAGCTACGCGCGGTGCGGGAGATGGTCGAGTCTTCAGCCAGTGAGGGCACGGGGCACAACTACCTGGTCGAACACTCCGCAGGAAGCGGCAAAAGCAACACGATTGGCTGGCTGGCTCATCGACTCTCGAACCTCCACAACGCCAAAGACGAACGTGTGTTTGACAGTGTGATTGTCGTCACGGACCGTATTGTCCTCGATCAGCAGCTGCAGAATACGATCTACCAGTTCGACCACCGTCAAGGCGTGGTGGAGAAGATTGAGGAGAATTCCCGCCAGCTCGCAGAAGCACTTGAGAATGCCGTTCCAATCATAATCACAACTCTGCAGAAGTTCCCTTTCGTTTCCCAGCAACTGCTCAATATGGCTGAAGAACGCGGCGAAGAACGCAGCCACTTACCGACCCGCCAGTGTGCGGTCATCATCGATGAAGCTCACAGCTCTCAATCAGGAGAAACCGCGACCGATTTGAAGGAAGTGCTCGGAGGAGAAGCTCTGAGGGAGAAGGCGAAGGAACTTGCCGAGGAAGAAGGAGAATCCGATCTCGAGAAGATGTACCGCAGTATGGCCAAGCGGGGACAGCAGCCGAACCTGAGTTTTTTCGCATTCACCGCGACGCCAAAACACAAGACTCTGAAAGTGTTCGGTCGAGCTGGGAAGGCGTTCAGCAAATACACGATGCGGCAGGCTATAGAAGAAGGCTTCATCGAGGACGTACTAAAGAACTACGTTTCCTACAAGACCTACTACAAGCTCCTGAAGTCTTGCGAGGATGACCCCAACGTGGAGCGCAAAAAGGCAGCTCGAGCGCTAAGCCGCTACATGCGCCTCCACCCGCACAACATTTCTCAGAAAACCGAAGTGATGGTGGAGCACTTCCAGAACTACAGCCGACACAAGATCGGTGGGCGCGCAAAGGGAATGGTGGTTACGGGTTCTCGGCTCGAAGCTGTTCGCTACAAGCAATCATTCGACGACTACATCAAGAGGAAGGGTTATGAGATCAAAAGCTTGGTGGCGTTCTCAGGAACGGTCGTTGACGACAAGATCAAGGAGAAGACGTACACCGAGTCGGAGATGAATGGTGGAATCCGGGAAAAAGATCTACCAGAAGAGTTCGCGACGAAGGAGTATCAGGTGCTTCTCGTTGCAGAGAAGTATCAAACCGGATTTGATCAACCTCTGCTACATACGATGTATGTAGACAAGCGTCTTGCGGGGATTCAGGCGGTCCAGACCCTATCTCGACTCAATCGGAATCATGCGCTGAAGGAAGACACATTCGTTTTGGATTTCGTCAATGATCCTGGCGAAATTCAGGAAGCGTTTAAGGTCTACTACGACGGGGCCACGATCGGCGAGGAGGTCGAACCCGAACGCCTCTACGAAATCAAAGCGGAGCTCGATGAGTCAGGGATTTATCGTAACGACGAGATCGAAGAGTTTTGTAAAGTCTTCTTCGCTCCGCGAAAGCGACAGAGCGCAGGCGACCACAGAGCCATGAACGCTGTTCTCGACAAGACAGTAACCCGCTTTAGCGGGCTCCAGGATGAGGTTGAAGA
>CAYZYB010000660.1:0-3754 GCA_964481505.1 uncultured Planctomycetaceae bacterium
GTCCACTTTGCCAGAACATGAAAATTCTTAACGATGCCAACAAGTAAGCAAATTTCCGACGTTCTGAGTCGGAACGGTGGAGCATTTCAAGCTGACGGCTGCCGCTGGGAGTCTGTCTGAGATTCGTATCGAGTGCTATTTTGAAAAGTTCTGAGCCCTTGGCTCGGTTACCGGCGGTTTAGATGTGTTTGGCTCGAAACGCCTTTAGCAGGTTGTAAATCAGGCGCACCAGCCCCGATTCACCCTGGATGTTCGTCAATCCTTGTAACAGAAACTGGCGAAAACTGGGACACGCCTTGATCTGACCGAACATCCATTTCCGTTTCGCGTAAGTCTTCGCTCGCTTCCTTGTGTGGAGCTCGCGGGCCATCAACTGCTTTGGAGTTAAGTCGCCGGAGTCCGCCCGTTCACACAAGCCAGAAGCTCTTCGTTGTGCTTCAGACTCTGAGTGGCGATGAACGCATCAAGCCTCGCCTTCTGGACAGTCGAAACGTTTAGCTACCGGTCGACAGTTCGTTGTTTTTTGTTGCCGCGTTCGCTTTATACAGCCGTTTCTTTTCCGAGGACCAGAGCCCAGTCGATATTCGTATGCCGCTTCCGAACTCGCACTTCACGCCAGCTGGCCTTCGGTTCGGCAAACATAAACACGCGTGCCGTTCTCCGCGATCTTGCCCTCTTCCAGAATCAACCCGGAGCGATTCTGCGGCGACTTCTACTCGTGTAACTGGCTTTGACCAGCTCTTCGGCGAACGAGTCAACCCCGGCTTCTGCCAGCAGCCCGTCCAGGCGACGATAAAACACGTTCCGAGGTGCTATCACGATGTTCGCTGCTGCTACTCACAGCCCCCGTTGTACTTCCGTCTTCTTCCGCACCGCCACAAACCGCTCCTTCCCAGTTCCATCACATAACGGCCGAGTCATATATCGCCGCAATCACACTGACCAGGCCAGCTGAATAGTTTTTCAACAGACTGTTAGGTGTTGATCGTGGCAGTGTAATTCGGTGGAATGAGTCCATAAGGTATTAAAGACTGCAGCCCATTTTCCCGCGCAGCGGCTGTTCCTGCATAACCCAAGTTTCTTGTCAATCATAAGCCTGTTTGGCAAGCGAGCAGATGTCTCGGAACGACGTATCTACGACCATCATAAATCACTCGTCGCTTGGTTTAACCAGTCGGCTCAGGAATTCATCAGACTCTTCCCCGTCTGCAGCATCGACAGCCACGCCATCTTCTAACAGGAAGATAGCCGGACTGGCGACAAAGGGCTCTCCGCCTTCCCATTTGATGGTGCCGTCTTCAGGGCTGCTATACGACACGCTGTCCAACTGAAACGGCCACACATCTTTTCCAGCTAAAAAGAACGCTGTTCGTTCGTCGTCTCGATGCCATTTGGGATCAGAAAAATACTCATTGACCAATTCACGGCAGTGATCGCAGTCGTGGCGGCCGATGATCACCAGCCATTTTCCGGATTCAAGAACGCTTAGACTGGAATGGAAGGACGAATCCAGTGGCCAGGGTTTTTCTCGCGACTCCTTAGCGAGTATAAACTGGAGCGGGTCCGCAACATCTGTTTGCTGCTCGACGGCCATCGCCGCGACGACCGCGACAGCCCCCGCAGCAAGCGAAATGACGATATTAGGGATGTCCGTTCTGTGCGCCGATTGTGATGCCCTTGTCGGCTTCGTGAACAACAACGCTCCGACGATAAAAATGTCCAGAACCAGCATTAACTCAGTCGGGATTTGTTGCGAGATGCAGTTACAGCTTCGCCCGGTCAGGAGTGCGAATGCCGCGGCGCATGCGAAGGAGCAGAATGTCAACAGCGAAAGCCGCCACGAACACTGTGCATCTCCCAGCATCAGGTAAACTGCGAGGCATACCTCCCAGAAGATGACCGCCAAGAGCAAAGACCGAACAGAAAGCAGACCGCCACTTTCCAATGTCGCCGCGATATTCCAGATCTTCGCACCTGCTGTCGACATCAAGAGTACGGCTAGCAGTATCTTTAGTGTGATCCAAGCGGTCGAACTCGACGCCGAATCTGCGTTGTTTGAATTATCGGGAGAAGCTTGCTTCACGATCGGTTTCCTGTAGCAGCACACTTTGATTGACACATTGACTACCACTTATCGTACGGTGTTCGGTCCGATTCACAAGTTAATCAAAGAGCAGGGACGAACCGTGTGCTGGTATCTCTTCCTTCTCCCCAATAGACTCATTGAATGACAGAAAGTCCCCGGATAGCAACCGCCCGCGATGTGAGGATCGATATGATCCGCGGAGTCGCACTGTTAGTGATTTTGGTAGATCATCTTGAGAGCCTCGCGGGCATAAAAATCTTCAGGCGCGCCACGCTGAATCAGTTCGGGCTGTCTGACGCACTTGAGATCTTCGTGTTTGTTTCCGGCTATGTTTTTGGGCTGACCTATTTGAAACGGGTGAAACGCGGATTCGCCCTCGCTCAGAAAAAAGCTTTGTTCCGGTGCGGACAGCTTGTACTTGCGAACGTTGCGACACTTCTCATGGTATGGCTCGTGATTTTACTAACGAGACCAGGGAATGACCGGCTTCAGCAAATGAACCTGGAGCTACTTGTTGCTGCTCCGCCTACCGCAGTGATCGAAACATTGCTGTGCCAATACCAGCCTTACTGCCTCGATATTCTCCCGCTCTATGTTGGGATTCTGACGTTGGCCCCAGTCCAGGTTTGGCTGCTGACTAGACAGCCGATGCTGGCATTGTGGGTTACGTTGAACCTCTATGGGCTAGGTCAGGCAGGCGTGAATCTGGACCAGTACGGGTGGTTCTACAATCCATTTTCCTGGCAACTTCTGTTTTTCGGCGGGATATTCAGTAGCCACATCAACCATGCAATTCGGCAACGCATCTTTTCTGCATCTGTCGTTGTCTTTGCCGCAATTGCTTTTTTAGCGTTAACGATGTCTGCCGATACCCTTCTTCGCGACATCAATGCGATGACTTCCATTCAACTGTTTAGCAAATCAAACGCCGGCCTTTTCCGCCTGATTCATTTTTTCCTTCTCGCCATCCCGGTAACGTGGTGCCTCACACGCTTCGCATGGCTGAGTGAGAATTTCGTCGCCCGAATGATTGCAGCCTGCGGTAAGAATTCACTCAGCGTTTTCTGCGCCGGTGTGGTTCTCACCTACCTTGGCAACTTTATTGTCCCGCGAAACTCCGTGCCACACCTCGTTAGCTATCAGTGCTTGTGTCTGGTTTCGCTTATTTTGCTGCCGCATCTGCTTCAGATTTGCCGGACGTTGATTCCAGTTCTGAGCCCCGTAGATTAACCGCTTCTTCACGTCCAGAGAGACGCTGTTGATGTGGCACCAGTGAAAGAAGGCTCAAGAAGAAACTGCCGAATCCAAGCTGCAGGCCAGATACCAGTAGAGTGACTGCGGGTATAAGCTGTCGCAGGGTGACTTCGGGGTTGAGATCGCCAAAACCAACACTACGCCAGTCGATGATCAACTTCACAACCCAAAAACAGCCGGAAGCGGAAAGCAGGATCGATGCTACCAGCCCAATCTCAAGTGATAGCCAGCGTCTGATTCTCTCCAGCCGATCGTTCTCGGGCAGAATTCTCAGAATCGTTGCCAAAGATCGAGCGAAGAACGCTGTCAGCGCGAGCTGGATTGCAGCGACAACCATCGTGGACGCAATCAACATTGTGTGGAGATCAAATCGAACACTGCCAATCATCACCGATCCAAAAGCCAGTCGCAGGC
>CAYZYB010000661.1:0-3748 GCA_964481505.1 uncultured Planctomycetaceae bacterium
GCAGAGCATCGCCTTGAGCTGTCTGGTCTTTCCGATGACGAACTGCGAACACTGCACAGCGACCATATGGCGCTCAAGCATAAGTCGAGTGTGACTGCGGTCGCTGCCGTCTTTGGCGTTTTCCTGGTGCTTTGTATGGTCGGAGTATTGGGCCAGGGGGGTTCTGAACGACGCGCCACCGCAAAATTTCACCAACGTGTCATCGATCACTGGAACGACTTGAACAACACCGAAAAATCACAGGCACGTCAAAATTTGATTCACTTCGCAGAATTCGTTGGGCGTCTGAACGCCAGTGACCTGGATTCGCAGTATCAAACAGCTTTTCGCAGGCTTCAAACCGACGCTGATCGTGTCGCTCAAATCTGCGTGGCACTTCCCAACGAAGACGATACGTTCGGCCAGCTGGTGCATGGCCTGGGTGTCGTCAACGGGATCATCAGTAACATCCCGGACGCACCAGCAGAGGATGCGGGTATGCTTAAGCAGGCAGGCTACTATGCCGGGGTCATCAAGGGCTTGAGGGACGGCATTGCACAGACGGGAGTCCCTGGCCAAGAAGCTCTGGCAGCACTGAACCAGTCCATACAAAACCTTGATGCAGTCGCGCAGTCTGCTATTCGTGGGTAGCAGCATGATTCGAGTGCCGCTGAAGAGCACGATCGGGCAGATCTTCACGCAAACTCTAACTGGACAGCGTCATGCCGCGCAATGACTCGTACATCCGGTTGTGGCTGATCCCCACCATAACCGGACGTTCCCAAACACCCGGGGATCAGAGGAAAGAAAATGTCAACGATTGCACTTCAACCCATGGAATGGTCCGCAACACCGGACATTGATGAAGTTCGTTCTTATTCCGACGAAGACGCCGTTCTGTTTCGCGAACTCCGTGACGTACTCCGGAAGCATGATGCTCTCGATCGCTTTGGCCTGACACTGATCCACAAACACTTCGACATCGCACCGGATGAGGCGATGGTGGAGTACACAGATCACGAAAATCGTGCACTGGTGACCAAGCCGGTGAAGAAATCGGAATTTAACCCCGATGAATTCACTGTTACTAACTGGCGACTTACGGATGGTGATGTTGTCGCAGAACGCACCTGCCACTGTGCGCGAACTTCAGACGGCCATACCGGAGGTCACGGTTCGTACTGATCTGCACATGAAAACTTCCTGTTTGATGTTCCCCGGTGACAAATCAGGGAACATTGAACCTTTCTCATGACTTCTTTTCGTCCGCAGAATCTCATGTCAACAGTTACCGATTTCGACTACGCCTACTTTGATGATCCGAAAGCATTGGGCTATCGAGGGTACGATTATCCTGAGGCTGGTCATCCGGTGAAGTTGATGTGGCAGTTTATTGTTGAAACCTGCCGAAGCACGCAGAGTCAGACAGCGATTGACGTCGGATGTGCCAAGGGGTTCCTCGTAGAGTTTCTGATTTTACAGGAAATTAAGGCGGTTGGGTTTGACGTTAGTACTTACGCTCTATCATTTACCGAGGCACTACCATGCCATCATCACGACATTCGTTACGGGCTGCCGCACTCAGCCGATGCCGTGATTGCCCTGGGAGTGCTGATGTACTTAGAACCTGAAATACTTTTGTCTGTGCTCTCAAAAATCAGGCGGGCAACGAGGCGTGTGTTTCTGTTCTCTGCCCACTACAGAGAAAATCGTCTGCGAGTCCCTGATCCAGTTCGACAGATCACAGAATGGCGAACGACGTGGAGAGAAACGATTGAATCTGCCGGGTTTCGGTTGACCGACCAATTTGGACCGCTGGACGTTTATCTACCCCGGTAACCGCCACCATGCTGCGTGAACTCAACCAGAACAACCACAGGTGACAGGTGTTACCGTGAATTGGTACTATAAAATAGAGCAGAAAGAAGTTGGCCCGATAAGCACCCAGGCATTGAAGTCACTTGCGCAAGCACAGCAAATCTCACCCATAACACCGATTCGGCGAGATAACGATGACAGCTGGAGACCTGCGAGCAGCCTGAAAAGCCTTTTTGCACCTGTTGATGCTGACGAGGCTCAATTGAGATCCGCGTTACCGGCAGAAGACGAACTCAAAAAACAGACCACTACCGAGAACAACCGCAAACTTAATCAAAAGATCAAACAGGCGATAGCGTTTGGCGGTGTGGTCTGGAAGCAGGGCTGCGCTGCACTCCCTTCTCGCGAGTATGTTGTGTCAACTGGCCGACAAATTGCGACTGCGATCCGTACAGGCCTCAGGAGTTTCAGCAGGTTGGAGAAATCCGGTCAGATTGTTGCTGGCAGCGCAGTTATGATCGCGATACTGGTCGGCGTCGTAATCGGCCGAGGGTGTCAGCATGGCGGTGACAAACAAATAACCGGCGATTCGTCAGTAGCCTCGGGTGCACAGGAATCGACAACCAGCGGATTCTCACTGTTCGGGCGTCCCGCTTTGGTAGTTGACGAACGAACAGACATTCCGTGGCCACAGGTTGTCGATATCGAAGAAGAGAGTGACTGGGGCGACGAGTACAGAAACGCCGCCTGGATCAGCCAGTCGACGCTGTGGAAGAATCGACCGCCGATGCGGATCGAAGTGCAGGCCGATGCAAATTTTCTCGCCGAAGCAACACTTGAGCAATTGACCGAGATGATCGGCAAACAACTCCGCAGTTCCGGCGTCACAGTCGACGATTCTTCACCTGTGACAGCAACTGTTCGGCTGCGACTCTCAACAGGGCAGAAAACGACGACTGAAAACGGTCGAGTCATCAAAAAGTACCCGATTCACTGTTGCTCTGTTGCCGTGCTTATCGGAGCTAAGTTGCCACTCCTGCGAGAGTCAGGCTTTATTGTGAGCCATGTCGACTTAGCCTACGCAACTGTGTCCGAAGCTTACGCTGGCCCGTTCGAATTGGCGAATTCCATCTCCGACGCTATTGACGCGGCTGTGGGTGTTTTCGATTCCGGAATTGCTCAGACATTACCCATTAAAGGCAGCCCGCTGACAAAGACAAGGAAAACAAATGTCAGACCAGAATGGCGGGCGGACTATTTTCGCGGGGCGATGGGCCGGACACAGCCTTCCCGTGCGTTGACAGCGATCAACACGATGAAGTTTCCCGAGATTACGCTGGATAAAATCGCCAGTGAACGTTTTCCAAAGTACTACGTTGAAAATGCCTGGAAGGCCGCTGCTCCGGAAACCAACCTGACGTTCAACGCAGCCAGCAGAGTTTGGGCAACTCATGAAATATTGGTTCATGAGGGGTATCTCAATGGAGCACAGCGTTCACTCGTGCGCATGTTTTCTTCGGTCCCAAATTACTACGGCGCTGTACACATCGTCGTGATTCGGGAACCTGTCGTCTTTCAGTATCGTGGCCAAATGGTGTGGACAAATGGCTGCACGTACACGGAGTCTACCAGAGATTTGTCGCTTCCTCAGGATTTGCGTGGAACACTGGAGAGTGGTGCACAGGAAGCAGTCCGAAAGTTCACGTCATTGCGATAGCCACTCCAGCTCAGAGGAGTTCATAAGTGACCAACTATTTCTACAGGAACAGCCAGCAGGAAGTCGGACCGATTGATGCGGCGTCTCTGCGATCGCTTGCGAACGCCGGTGTCATCAACCCTGAGACGCAAGTTCGCAAGGAAGACGGTAACCGCTGGGTGCGCGCCGACAAGTTAAAGGGACTGTTCAACAGCGTTTCCCACAGGAAAACGGGGCAAGCGCAAACCACACCTG
>CAYZYB010000662.1:0-3747 GCA_964481505.1 uncultured Planctomycetaceae bacterium
ATGGAGAGCTGACTGTGGATGATTTCATTTCAAAGGTAACTGAGCAACTGGGCATCGGGGAACAGGAAAGCCGATCGGCAACCGGTGGTATCCTGGGCATGCTGAAAGGTCAGCTCGATGAGTCCACGTTTGGCAGCCTGATGGAGAAACTTCCCGGCGCTGAGGCTCTCGTGGGCGAATCAGAGGCGGCGGCCGCGGAACCGGCAGAAGGCGGTGGTGGACTCATGGGGTCTCTGACGTCGATGGCTGGCGGTCTTCTTGGCGGTGGCGACAGTGGCGTGGCAGGTATTGCAAAGATCGTAGGCGACTCTGGTATTGGCATCGACAAAGCGGGCGGGTTCCTGACGACGCTGGTCGGTTTCCTGAAAGAAAAGCTGGGCGACGAAATGTTCGGAACGTTAGCATCAAAGCTTCCGGACCTGTTTGGTGGCGGTGACGACTAACCAGAAAAGTTGATGCCAGACTGGACTCAACAACCGGGTGAGTCCAGTATTTTTCGCCAGGAAAAGTGCAAAGACGGCGCCGCCTCCAACTACTGGCTGTCGCTGGCAACTGCAACGTGATGCATTCCTCAATTTGATTTCGCAATGACGTCGTTCAAACTGCACGTACCACGCTCGGCGACCGGCGGTGTTGTCACGATCGGCAATTTTGACGGCGTCCATCGTGGCCATCAGGCTATGCTATCCACGACAAGGTCGAAGGCGACAGAGCTTAGATGCCAAACTGTGATTGTCACATTTGATCCGCATCCGATCACAGTCCTGAAGCCGGACGTTGATCTGCCTCGGCTATCAACCATTTCGGATCGGACAAAACTTCTGAAGCAATACGGCGCTGATGAAGTGGTCGTGTTGCCGGTGAGTCGCGAATTGTTGGACATGGCTCCTGATCAGTTTTTCCACGAAGTTGTTGTCCAGCAGCTTTGCCCCAGCGGTATGGTCGAAGGCCCCGATTTCCGGTTTGGAAAGAGCCGTTCTGGTGACACTGAGTTGTTGGACAAATTCTGCGAAGGAGCGGGCATCGATTTTAGTGTAATTGATGCTGTGCTTACGAAGGGCGAGATGGTGTCATCGACACGCATTCGGCGACTTCTGGCTGACGGTAAGATCACGAAGGCGATCGAACTTCTGGGGCACCCGTACACGATATCCGGCGTCGTTCAGCACGGCGCCGGACGCGGGCGAGAACTGGGCTTCCCAACTGCGAACCTTGCGGAGATTGAAGTGCTGCTGCCACGCGATGGGGTGTATGCCGCTGAGTGCCTCATCAACGCAACGCGGTATCCGGTGGCGATGAGCATCGGCCCCAATCCCACATTCGGTGAAGAGGCTCGTAAAGTTGAGTGCCACATCGTTGGCTTTTCTGACGACATCTACGACAGCAAGCTGAGTCTCAATCTGCTGAAGCAGGTCCGCGATCTCGTTTCCTTCGACTCACTTGAGGATCTCGTTCAGCAGATTCGCCATGATGTGGCGGAATGCGTCGCAATTTGCGATTAGCTGATTGTTGGAGATCCTCCGCAGAACTGGCTCCGCGCAACGCGGGTTGTGCACTGCCGAAGTCAGAGCAGTCGAGCACCTACTAAATTGCCTAGCCGACGAATTTTAACAGTATTCCATGCTGTGCCTGTGTTGGCCTCATTTGCCCGGTCGTACGACATTTGCCTGCATTTGGGAGGCTTCGCAGTAGGGTAATCCCGCGAGTTTTCTGTTTGTGCAAAATTTCGACAAAATTCAGGTCCGCCCATTGGTGCAATATCCAATTAGTATTCAGGCCGGGATTTCTGATTTGGGTTCTGGCGCCTGTTTCATCGTTCTTCGGCGTTTAGTTCAATGGCAACCCTGGGTTCGGATTCAAGAGTGTCGGAGATCATTCTGCGTGCTGTCTGCGCGGTTAAGAATGGTGCGTGGTGTTTTGTGCCCGTCGGCAGAGATCATATTACTCATTGCTCCCGGTCATTTCTTGAGCTGTGGAGTTTGCCGGGTACCGTTTCGGTCGAATCGGGCGAAATAATTCCTCTGGGCGAGGGCAGGCTGGCAGATGCGATGGACCAATTAGGGCTGCCAACCGATATGCTGTCCCGTTTCTGCCGAGATGCTGTGAGTGATGAATGTCAGCTTCCGGCGCAATCGTTGATCGCAAAGATTTTCCGGAAGGAAGTTATTGACGGCGACGCGAATGTTGTTGGGGCAATGCTGGTCTGCCACAGTCGCAGCAATGTGAGTGTCTCAAAAGAAGTCTGGAACCGTGCGTCACAATCGCGTGAGAAGCTGGGCGTGCTCTCTCCTCGTGAGACTGAGATCCTCGAACTGGTTTTTCAGGGGACGACCAACAAGATGATTGGCAGAATCGCGTCAATCAGCGAAAAGACTGTCGAAAAGCATCGCTCCAGGATCATGCGAAAATTGGGTTCACGAAACCTCGCCGATCTCATTCGCTGTGTGACCGAAGCTAATATGATTAGCCCGGACGGGTCATCGTTTGAGCCGAAGGAACAGGAAATCGGTAGCTAGCCATCGATACAGCGGTACAATCCAGACGCCACGTCTTGTCTGTACGTTTTTTGTACCCGTTGTCGTCCCATGAAATATCAGCTCGTTCTCTGGGATTTTGATGGTACCCTCGCAGACACGCTCACACTGGCACTCGGCATCTACAATCGTATGGCTGAGGAAAACGGGTACGTAAAGATTGATGACCCGCATTCCGTGCGACACATGGGGATGCGAGATTTCCTGAAGTCTCACAACATTCCAATGTATCGAATCCCGCTGGTCTTCTCAGCATTTCTGAAGGAGCTTCGTTCGTTCGCCGCAGATATTGAATTGCAGGAAGGCGTCGCCATATTGCTGGGACAAATCTCGCAGCTTGGAATTCGGCAGGGAATCGTATCCTCCAACAGTACTGACACGATTCGAACATGCCTGCTGGCTAACGTAGCGGAAGCACATTTTCAATACGTCAGTGGCACTTCCGGGATCTTTGGGAAAGAGAAACGCATCAAAACTGCTCTTCGCACATTGAATGTGCCTACTGCCCAGACACTGTACGTCGGCGACGAAATCCGCGATATCGAAGTCGCGCAAGCCGCTGGTGTCGATATAGCTGCAGTGACATGGGGGCTCAACACCGAAGAGGCGTTGTCTTCACGCAAGCCCAATCATTTGATCTCACGCCCTTCTGATCTGTTGCCGATCCTTCAGAAGTGAGTGAACCTATTTGCTGACATGCGTTGGCCGAGTGCGGTGTTCGAGCCACTCAAATGCGGCGACAGGGATGCTTTCGTGCCCACCGTCAAAGATCGTTACGCGCGACTGCCCTGCGGTTCTGCGCAGCTTGATGTCACGACCCAGAACCGAATCGGTGACCTGATCCGATGGCTTTGGGTTTGTCAGTTGCCGATTCTTCCACAACTGCTGAATCTCAGATTCCGTAACAGCCGCGGCGCCCTTCGCCCTGGCAATTTCATTAAATGCTGTTAACGAATGCCGCACCGGCACAGATCCACTGTGGCCGTCATTGACACCTGCAAAGATATCCATCGGCAAATCAGCAGCCGCCGTGAGATGATGAATTGGTGATCGATCACGGTATTCTGCATCGATTTTTTCGCCTTCACCCGGCGCAGCTCCGAATGCACTCAGGATCATTTTTGCGTACTTTTGAGGTTCGCCATCTTTGACGTGAAAGCGATACCATTTGGCAAGATCACTGATGCCAACCCATGCCGACACGGCCGAGAAA
>CAYZYB010000663.1:0-3737 GCA_964481505.1 uncultured Planctomycetaceae bacterium
TCTGTTTTCCAATAGTGAGTTAAGCCACGTGGCTGTGGTTTTTGTCAGAGTGTATCGGACGATGCGGCAACCAAAACAACATCTCCGCATGGCATGTTACACGAATGGCTTCTTCACGACTTCCGCAGGGAATCGTTTGCCACGAATTTCCAATTCTAAGCTGGTGCCAACCTTATTGTGCCCGGCCTGAAGGTAGGCCATTGAGATCCCAATTCCAAGTGTTGGAGACACTCCGCCACTGGTCAACGTGCCCACCTGAACGTCGCCGGAAAACACAGAATATCCCGGACGCGGTGGTGGAGATTTTTCTGTCTGACGAATGGCGACGAGTCGCTGCTTCAGGCCCCCAGATTTTTGCTGAGCCAGCGTGTCGCGGCCAACAAAATCCGTTTTCGAAAGATCAACGGCAAAGCCCAACCCGGCTTCCAGTGGAGTCCGTTCCGGTGAAAGATCGCTTCCGTTAAGCGGATAGCATTTTTCCAACCGCAAAGAATCACGAGCTCCCAGGCCTGTTGGAGAAGCCCCGGCATCGATGCTGCGTTGCCACCAGGTCGGGCCAAAGCTTGCCGGGCAGAACAATTCAAAGCCATCTTCTCCAGTGTAACCGGTTCTGCAAATGATGACGTCACCGCTATCCGTAGAAAGAGTTGTCATACAGAAACGTTTGGGCAACTTCGCATCAGCACCGAACATTTTTGCGAAGGCGTCGATCGTATTCGGTCCCTGCACGGCCATTGCCGCAAACTGTGAACTGTTGTTTGTGAACGTGATGTCTCCAGCGGGCAACCGAGCGTTCATCCAATCGAAGTCTTCGGATGTCTTCGAAGCATTGACGACCAGAAAATAATCCGTTTCGTTGTCACGATAGATGATTAGGTCGTCGATCACGCCGCCGTTTTCGTTCAGCAGTACGGTGTACTGCCCGTCACCGATCTCAAGCTTGCTGACATTATTCGTGAGCAGACCGTCCAGCCATTCACAGGCTGCGTTTGGCGTTGGCGAGCGGACAAAAAGCTGGCCCATGTGTGAAATGTCAAACACACCGAGACTCGCGCGAACAGCTTTGTGTTCCGGCATAATGCCTTCGTACTGAACCGGCATTTGCCAGCCCGCGAACGGCACCATGCGAGCCTTCAATTTGAGATGCTCGTCGTGAAGTGGTGATAATAGAAGATTCTCGTCCATGTGTTGATCCGAATTCCGACAACTTGTGCTGCGGGATTCCGAATGAGAAAAGGAATCACCGATTCAATCTGCGTTTTAACAGCCCTCTGTCAGCGACGGTAGCTTGAGACCGAGAATTTCAGTCAGACCTCGCAACTTCGAAACACTCACCGCTGCAACAGAGCCTTAAATTCCGCCCACGGTTTCGTGTTAGCGACATCGTCTGCCGTCAAGCCAGCTCGACGTGCCTGGTCGACACCGTACGTCAGGACATCGAAGCCGTTGACGCTGTGAGAATCGGTGCTGATGACAATCGGGATGCCAAGATCACGAGCGGCTGCTGCGTGGATATCGTCGAGATCGAGTCGTTTGAAATGAGCGTTAATTTCCATCATGACACCGTTGTCGGCGGCGGCTTTCAGCATTTCGGTCATGTCAATGTCCGCACCTTCACGTTTGCCGACCATGCGCCCGGTCGGGTGCCCGATGATGTTCACGTGCGGGTTGGTAATGGCGGTCAGCAGACGTTTCATGATCTGTTCGCGAGGTTGCTGCAATCCGTAATGCAGCACGGCGACCACCCAGTCAGCCTGAGCGAGCACTTCATCCGGAAGATCCATCGTCGCGTCTTCCAGAATGTCGCATTCAATTCCACACAGCACCTCAATGCCTTCAATTTCTTCACGAGCGTTGCGGATGTCGTCCCAATGAGCCAGAAGGCGGTCAGCATCGAGTCCGTTGGCCATCGAAACGCGTTTGCTGTGATCGGTGATCGCGATGTACTCTAAACCGCGAGCCTTCGCAGCTTCTGCCATTTCGACAATCGAGCCCGCTCCATCAGAAGCGGTGGTGTGCATGTGCAGGTCGCCTTTGATATCGCCCACTTCCACCAAACGTGGCATTCCACCGGCGGCGGCAAGATCAAATTCGCGGCGATTTTCGCGGAGTTCCGGCGGTATCCACGGCAGATCCAGAGCGGCGTAGACGTCTTCTTCTGTTGCTCCGGCAATCTGCTCTTCATCTCGAAAGACACCGTATTCATTGACCTTCAGCCCCAGGTCTTTCGCCTTCTGCCGTACCACGACATTGTGTTCTTTCGAACCTGTGAAGTACTGCATCGCTGCGCCGTACGATTCGTCAGGGACGACTCGCAAATCCATTTCGACACGAGACGTCAGTCGTACTCGCATCTTGGTATCCCCCCGCATCAAAACAGATTCGACCAGTGCATGGCCGGCCAGGAGATCCATCGCAGATTCCGCGTTCTTTGAAGTTGCCAGGACATCGAGATCTCCGCAGGTTTCTTTTCGTCGCCGGCAACTGCCAGCCACGGCGGCTTGCTGAACGTCTTCCAATTGCAGAAGATCGTTGACCACGGCATCAGCCGCGTCACGCGCCACCGCGATAGAAATTCGCTTGCCCGCTTCTGCGGCGCGGTCGATGTTTTCAAGAATGCTCTGCTCTGTTTTTTTGCCAAAGCCTTTCAACGCTGAAAGCTGTCCGGCTTCGGCTGCGGCTTTGAGTTCATCCAGCGACTGCAGATTGAGCTTATTGAAAAACGTCGCCACTTTCTTTGGGCCGACACCCGGTATTCGCAGCATATCGACGACGCCCTGCGGGACTTCGCCGCGGAGTTCCGTCAATTGTTCATGCTGTCCCGTTTCCACGACTTCCGCAATCTGGCGGGCGAGGTCTTTGCCGATGCCGGAAAACTGCGTGAGATCCTGGCCGGATTCGAGCATCGCAGCCATCGATTCGGAGGTCGAAGAAATCGTTCGCGACGCACTCCGATACGCTCGCACCCGAAACGGATTCGCCTCCTGGATCTCCAGCAGGTCGGCTAGTTCACTAAAGATGGCCGCGATCTGATCGTTCTTCATCGTCAGTTTCCGAAGTAATCGACGGCATTGCGAAACAGCTTCAGTCCTTCGCCATCGCCCGTCAACCCAAGGCGCGTCCATTGAGGATGCTGGGTAGCGAACAGGTAGCGTTCCGGATGAGGCATCAGTCCCAGCACTCGACCCGTAGAATCAGACAGCCCTGCAATGTTTGCGATGGCACCATTGGGGTTGTCAGGTTCAGGAAGAATGCCGATAGAAGTTGGATCTCCAGACGCTTCCGCCAAACTGTTTGCATTGTCGTTCCAGTAGCAAAGAGAGATCTGCCCGGAGTCTCGCAAAGTCTGAAGAACAGAATCATCAGCAACGGCGATGCGGCCTTCCGCATGAGCAATTGGGACCTCGAATTCATCAATGTCCTTCAGGAATACACTGTTGTTGGAAGTGACCTTCAGCCGCACCCAGCGGTCGGTGTAGCGACCACTGTTGTTCCATGTCAGCGTGACTTTGTCTTCGTAAGGAGCTTCTGACGTGTCTTCGATGCCACGTCGCATGAGTAGGCCTGCTTTGAGGATGGTTTGGAAGCCATTGCAGATTCCCAGGACAAGCTTGTCAGCCGAAAGGAATTGACGCATCACTTCATTAAGCTCTCCGCGCAGCTGCCGCGAAAAGATGACTCCCGCACCAATGTCGTCGCCATAGCTAAAGCCACCGGGGACGCACAGAATCTGGTAC
>CAYZYB010000664.1:0-3735 GCA_964481505.1 uncultured Planctomycetaceae bacterium
GCCATCGGTGATCAGTTGTCCTGCATCTTTGTGGACAACGGATTGCTTCGCAAAGGTGAACGCGATCAGGTCGAAGAGCACTTCACGCAGCACTTCAAAACGGACCTGCACATCGTTGATGCTCGAGACCGTTTTATGGACGAACTGGCGGGCGTTTCGGATCCGCAGAAGAAGCGAAAGATCATCGGGCGCGTCTTCATTGAGTGCTTTCAGGACGAAGCCAAATCTATTCCAAACGCAAAATATCTGGCCCAGGGAACGCTGTACCCCGACGTCATCGAAAGCGGCGCAAACCCCGACGGTCCTGCAGCCACAATTAAGTCGCATCATAATGTTGGCGGTTTGCCGGAAGAGCTTGGCTTCGAACTGATTGAACCGCTTCGTGACCTCTTTAAAGACGAAGTTCGTCGAATGGGAGCGGAACTGGGGTTGCCGGAAGAAATGGTCTGGCGGCACCCGTTTCCCGGTCCTGGACTTTCCGTCCGATGTCTGGGCGATGTCACGGAAGAGCGTTTGGAGATCATTCGCGAAGCGGACGCCATCCTGATCGAAGAACTTCACACCGCCGGCCTGTATCGTGACATTCAGCAGGCGTTTGTTGTGTTGCTGCCGGTTCAGTCTGTCGGCGTCATGGGCGACGACCGGACTTACGAAAACGTCGCCGCGATTCGAGCGGTTGAGAGCGAAGACTTTATGACGGCAGATTGGTTCCCATTCCCTCACGAAGTTCTGCAGCGTATTTCCACGCGGATTATCAACTCCGTGCGAGGCATCAATCGGGTGGTGTACGACGTGAGTTCCAAGCCGCCGAGCACGATTGAATGGGAATAGCGGCGGGTGCCTTGAGGTTGTGGGCGAGTTTTTTTTTTTTGTCGACGGACCGGCACTGAATCAATCGAAACGGGCGGAAAGTCTGAATTCCGATTCTAACCGTTGGCCGGAATCACCAATCGATCAGCCGAAACGCAGCACTTTCGCCCGCAAGCTACTGAAGAGCTCGTTGATTCGGCACGTCGCGGCGGTAAGATTTGCCTGACCCGTCATGACCGTCCGTGTCACCCTCCACTTCTCCCTCCTCTGGAAAAAGTCGCGGATCAGAGCGATTTTTTCCTTTTCCCCACGATACAATCTGGCATTCGGCGCGTTTAAGGGTGCCGAAAGACGAATTTCTGGAGTAAAGAATTATGTTTGGATTTGGCCCTGGTGAACTTGCCATTGCCGCTGTGATTATTGTTCTTCTGTTCGGCAACCGCCTGCCAGGAGCAGCAAAATCACTGGGGCAAAGCTTTACTGCCTTCAAGAAAGGCATAAAGGAAGGCTCGGATGATGAGGGGAACGGCGACGGAACGAAAATCGACGTCGATGCCTAAAACTAGTTTGCCGCAGCCAGGTCCTTCAAAAAGGATGGCTGACGAGAGCTTAGAAGAAGAACCAGCCCTGGTGGCTGACTGATCTCCCGCGCTGGAGCCGAATGGCTGGCGGCGGGTTGTTGAAACAAAGCCTGCAACTCACGCAGGATTCCCGACGACGACATTGAGTCGCACCTAATCGCGTTTATAACGCGCTCAGCATTCTGTCGTCTTCCATATTACTTTGCAGTCAAACGCCGAAAGCGGTCTCATGTTTGGTTTGAACGCCGGTCCACAGGAACTGATCGTTGTGGGCATCATCGCCCTGTTACTGTTCGGAAAGCGACTTCCGGAGGTTGCTCGAAATCTGGGCAAAGGCTTTTCCGAATTCAAAAAGGGAATGAGCGGCTTTCAGGACGAAGTCCGCAATGCGTCCAGCGATTCGAATATCGGCTACACCCCCAGCAGCAGTTCCAGCGATTCCGGTCGCCCGGTTCCGTCGGGCGAAGCGGAAGTGGATGATGACTTCACCGCTCCGAAATTTGAGATCGAAGACTGAAACCAAGCCTGCATTTCTGACGAGTGGGTTGCTTATGTCTTTTGATGCCAACGACAGCAGAATTGACGACGGGATTCGGCTGTTCAATGATCAGGAGTTCTTTGCCTGTCACGATGTCTTTGAAGACTTCTGGTCAGAACTGGTTGGCCCTGAAAAGACGTTCTTTCAGGGCTTGATTCACGCCGCCGTTTGTCTGTTTCATTTCGAAGGCGGCAACCTGGCGGGAGCTCGCAAAATGTATTCCAGTTTTCGAGCCTACGTCAGCGACAGCGCTCCGGAATTCTGCGGAATTGAAGTGCAAACGCTGATGGACGATATGGAATTCTGCTTCGAAGAATTGCTTGCGGTTTCCAGCGGCTATCCGCACGGGCTAACGCTAAAGCCAGAACGGATTCCGGTGATTGTTCGACGCTGATGGCAGGAGTGAAACGAATGGCGCTGACGTCGCGGAGCTAAAGCGATTTGTCATCTCGAACTGCATTCCACGCCACCAGTGCGTCTCGCGTGGCCTGAACATCGTGTACACGCAGCACGTCGGCCCCGTTTTGAGCGAGTGCAACTGAGACACCGATTGTTCCGGAAAGCCGTTCCTCAACCTTCCGGCCAAGAACTTTTGACAAGAAGCGTTTTCGCGAATGACCGACCAGTATCGGTCGCTGCAGCTGTTGCCTCATTCGCTGCACTGCCTTCATCAGCTGCAGGTTGTGTTCTGCTGTTTTTCCAAAGCCAACACCGGGGTCAATGCAAATTCGTTCCGCCGCGATTCCCGCTTCTTCTGCTGCCACCAGGCGTTGCTTCAGGAAATCGGAAACTTCAGCGACCACGTCTTCGTAGTGCGGATCGCTCTGCATCGTTTGTGGTGTGCCAACAATATGCATCGCACAAACGGCAGCACGGCTTTCTGCGCAAACAGACAACATTTCCGGATCGAATGTCATGCCGGAAATGTCGTTGACAATTTTTGCTCCGGCCTGCATCGCCTGCCGCGCCACTTCGGACTTGGTTGTGTCGATAGAAATCGGCACATCTGTTTCTGCAGCGATCGCCTCAATCACAGGGATTGTCCGACGCAATTCTTCTTCTTGCGAAACTGGTTCCGCGCCCGGGCGAGTGGATTCGCCGCCAATGTCCAGGATATCCGCTCCACTATCAATCAGATGTTTCGCCTGAACGATAGCGGAATCAAACGCGTTGTGTTGTCCACCATCGGAGAAACTGTCGGGCGTGACATTCAGGATGCCCATGAGCAGCGGGATGTCTGTGGGCGTCAGCTGTTTGTCGCCAACCTGCCAGGCGGAGTTTGTATTTGAAGTCATTAAGAAAGCTGTAGACTAAGAATCTGGAATCGTGTTGAAAGACAGGTTACCGAAGTCAACTCGTGTACACTACCAGAACGCAACGTTAGACTTCTGTGATTCTGATTCGCCTCACCATTCTTTGCCGCCGCAATTTGATCGGTTCATGAAGACGCTTTTCGTTACAGGGACAGATACGGACGTTGGCAAAACATGGATTTCGTGTCTTGTGCTTCGACAACTTCGACAACGGGGAATCGCTGCAGGAGCGTACAAACCCGTCTGCAGCGGTGTCAGTCGCGGTACAGCTGGTGAACGCACATGGTCGGATGTCGAACAGATGGCAGACGCAATCGATTGGTCCGGCAACCGCGATATGATCTGCCCGCAACGTTTTGATGCCGCTGTCGCTCCCAATGTGGCCGCCAATCGGCAGGGAGAGAGCGTTTGTGACGAATTGCTCCACACGGGCATTGACGCATGGCGTGGCTCCGCGACCCATGTCGTCGTTGAAGGAGCCGGAGGTTTGCTG
>CAYZYB010000665.1:0-3729 GCA_964481505.1 uncultured Planctomycetaceae bacterium
GCGCAACACCTGTCGGTTACGTGGTCGAACTCGAGGGAATCGACAAAAGTACGCTCAGAAAGAAAGGCCGCAGCGGCATCCTGAAGTTGATGGAATCACGGCGGCAGTTTCTGTCAGATCGCCGCCACCGAGTCCGGTTCGTGTACCTTCCGAAACACACGTCGTCGCTGAACCAGATCGAAATTATTTTCGGAATCATCAGTCGTCGTGTGATACGTCGCTGCAACTTCAAATCGCTGGAGGATCTGAATCAACGTCTGCTTGATTTTATCGCGTACTTCAACGGGGCCTTCGCGAAACCACTCCAGTGGAATTACACCGGGCGTCACGTCGGATCAGACACCATCAAACGTCCAGCCACATGGAAGGAAAACTGAGCAGCTTCACGGAAGAACAAAAAAATTCCCCTCTGGTGGCCTAACAACTCAGACTTGCGGCAATAGTTGAATAGGTTCAACGCCCTGCTCTTCCAGCCACGGGTCCAAACGTTTGGACAGTTCTCGCCAGTTCTGATGCGGCACTGCCGGATACAGATGATGTTCCAGATGATACAGGTGATCTGCTGCAATAATTCGGAACAGAGTCCCGCGGAACAGATGCGTCTGTTCTAATTCGCTGGTCGCGTGTGGATCATGAGTCATGTATGACGTGATTAGCGGAATGATCCAGCTTCCAACGGTCATCAAGCCTACGTAGACGGCTGGGGCCACAGTGACTGGTATCACCAGGGCCGACAGGGCAATGCCTGCGATCACAATAAGACCTTCGAAAACGACCCATCGCTTTTTCGCCTTCGGATGATTCAATGCCCAAAGGTAAATACGCGTCTGAAAGCCCACACCTTCCCAAAGAGCCTGGGGGAATGTCATTCCAGCAGCCCGCCCTTCGATGTCGTCCTCGTGAGGAAAACGGGCGTGATGGTTCAGATGGGCTGCCTGATAGGCGTGCCCACTTCTTAGTGAAATTGCTTCGAACAGGCTGAGAAGCAGATCATTCGTTAGCCTGTTGAGTCCAAGGCTTCCATGAACAAGGTCATGTGACGTTGAACCGTATGTGACAAAACTGAGGACGATCAATGAAAGCACGGCGGCCACCCATAACTCGTTGGCCGCAAAAATCCAATACGCTACGAAGGCCAGGATGGGCATCGCGAGGCACCTTGCAAGCTGCCATCGTGTCAATGTGATCAAGTCGAAACCGAGATCTGATATTTTCGGTCGCGGATTTGAGGTCGGCGGATTTGTCATTCAGGTCGTCTCCCGGCGAGCACCTATCAATGCAGAAGTACCACTTTAAGGTTGACCCGCAAAGACGACGCAGTGTTAACAGGAATACTGGCTGCTTCAAAGCTGTTTCAGCATCTCAATCGTCTTCGTTTCGAAGATCTGTTTCCCTTCTGTTGAATTTGCGGCATCTGATTGATCAGAAGTACCAGTTGGATTGCGATTCACTTACACAGGCCATCGATTTGGATTATGTTGAACACTGTCGCGAATGGCTGGAACCTGTGTTTCGCGAACATCTCAGCGGTGTGTTTTTCTTTCCACAGCATCGTCTTGTGGCGGAATGGTTAAGTGAGCGCTGGGAACCGGGACTTGCTGTGCCCAATCAACGAACGCCGTTTTAGTCGTCGTCTACGTGTTTTGTCCAAAAGAAAGTTGCCATGTTGAGTCGCTTATCGATGGTTGTCACCGTTGTTGTCAGTCTTTGTGCTCCAGCAATTGCCGCGGAGAAACCGAACGTCATTTATATTCTCGCCGATGATCTCGGCTATGGTGATCTGTCCTGTTATGGCCAGCAAAAAGTGAAGACGCCGAACATTGATCGCCTTGCCGATGAAGGTATGCGATTTACGGCGCATTATTCCGGCAACACGGTTTGCAGTCCCTCTCGAGCTGTGCTGATGACCGGGCAGCATTCCGGGCACGTCTATCTTCGTGGGAATATGCGTGGAGAAGAAGGTGCGACCATGAATCCGGCACTGACAGTTCTTCCGGAGATTTTCAAAGCCGCCGGCTATGCCACTGGAGCTTATGGGAAATGGGGGCTTGGGCAGACGAACGTTGCCGGCAAGTCGAACCCGTTGACTCACGGCTTTGATGAATTCTACGGCTGGAAGAGTCAAACGATCGCTCACACGTATTATCCCACCAGTGCTGTCTACAATGGAAACGAAATCAAACTGGAATCCGGGACTTACATTCACGACAGCGTGATGGATCGAGCGCGAACGTTCATACGCATTCATGCGGAAACGAAAACGCCGTTCTTCTGCTACATTCCCACCGCAGTGCCGCACGCCGCCATGCACGCTCCGAAAGAACTGCATGAAAAATGGCGAAAGGTATTTCCACAATTCGATCAGAAGATCGGCAAGTACAAAGCGGGCCCCGACGAACCGTGTCCCGATGTGAAGAATCCAATTGCGGGTTTCGCGGCGATGCTCGAAAACCTCGACAACGAAGTTGGTTCGGTTTTGGCTCTGATCAAGGAGCTCGGCATCGACGAAAACACACTGGTGATGTTTAGCAGCGACAATGGAGCGCACCTGGAAGGCGGTCACGATCCGAAGTTCTGGAATTCAACCGGTGGCCTCCGCGGACACAAACGTGACATGCATGAAGGCGGCATTCGCACGCCGATGCTGGCTCGCTGGCCGGGTGTGATTTCTCCCGGGCAATTGACTGAACACATCAGCGGTTTTCAGGACATCATGCCAACGGTCGCGGAACTTGTTGGCCAACCGGTGCCGGAAAACTGTGACGGGATTTCTTTTCTGCCGCTGCTGCGAGGCGATACTGCGAAGCAGAAGCTTCATGACTATCTGTATTTTGAATTCTGCAAAGGTAACGAGCAGAAACTGTTTTCTCAGGCTGTACGTCAGGGAAAATGGAAGGCCTATCGCGAAACGGGGAAGAAGATGCAGGTGTTTAACCTTGACGATGATCCGTTCGAGACAGAGGATCTTGCTGGTTCGAATGCGGAAAAAGTTGCCAGTATGGAAGCGATCATGAAAGCGGCTCACACGCCTCTGCCGACTGCGAAGTAAATTCCAGTAATGGCTTGTGCCTGCGGTTCTTTTTCAAATCCGAATAGACAGACAGCTTTGCCTTTCTGGTGACTGTTTTTCATTGCAGTAGACGGAGCAAGTGAGTCGCTTGCTCTACGGAAAATTCCGTACCCAGTTGAGTCTACTTTCGGTAAAAAAGTCCACCAAAGAGTCGCACGTTGAAGTGCATCATTCTGGCACGACGTACACAGGCTGCCGGGTTTTTCGAATTACGGCAGGCGCTCAGCATGCTCTGCAGGAATTTGTCGTCACACTGCTTTCGTGAAAACGGTCCCTGGCTATAACAGTTGTCGTGTTGTTGGCAGGCCGGACGAAAGCTGGCGCCGCGATGTCCCTGGGGCGTCAAGGCACGCAGCGGGCCAACTCCACAGGGGCGACCATTGCAGTCGGCCAACGCTGGCGTGATGGCTGTGACCGCGAGTAGTATGGGGATGAGTAGCTTGCGGTTCATGACTGGCTCATTCTTTTTGTTTGACCTAACTTACGCTTTGTTAGCTTAGGGTGTTTGGGCGGTTCTTCAAACCGTTGGCTGTGATCAGCGCTACATTCCTTTTGATTTGGGGCGTTACTGAATATGAAGTTGATCGTTTACTTACCCATTCTTGCTTTCCTATTGGCTGCGGATTTCTGTCCCGCTGCGGACAAGCCCAACGTTATAG
>CAYZYB010000666.1:0-3729 GCA_964481505.1 uncultured Planctomycetaceae bacterium
GATGAGCGTTGAATCGGACGTCGCATCCCGGAAAATTCTCCAGACTCCTTGGTCGGAAGGAGACGCGGCGTCGATTCTCCAGAGTGCTGATTTGACGTCGGCCGAGCGACCGGTGCCGAAGACCGCTCAGTGCTCACAGCGCCTCTGTCGTGACGAATCTCTGTCGTACGTCTGTACCCGCTAGCGTTTCTCGAATTCCGAGCGGCGCTCACGGCAGACTCGCCAGGTGCGGGTGCTGAATGGCTAACGGTTAGTTCTGACCGTTGCTGCGAAGGCACACCATCTTCGTCCCAAAATGCGACGACCCCGCTTTGAAGGCTGAGGTCTGAATTGTCGATGGTGACTTCAAGACGTCCAACCCCGCTATCAGAGTCTATGACAGGTGACACGTAATTGACAACAGCCGACCGCTGAACTTTGTCGACGCCAATTTTCACGGAGGTGGTATCACCCGGACTCAGCCCCTTTAGAGTTTCTGCGTCGAGATAGAATCGCACTTTGAGTTTTTCGACCTGAACAATCGTGGCGTATTGAGGTTCCGTGTTAGACAGATTCTCACCGAGCTGTTTATGAATCTCGGTCACGTAACCGTCGATCGGACTCTTCAGGATACGGTCATCAAGTTCCGCTCGAATCCGACCGACTTCCAGTTTGGCAAGTTTCTGATCGTCCTGTGCCGCTCGATATTCAGCGTATGCCCTCTGGTGTTCCGCCTGTTTTTGTTCGAGTTCGTACCGATTTGTGTGGCCTCCCTCAATCAAGGCCTCAATCGCCGCCAACTGAGACTTCTGAAGTTCCCATTGAGACGTTGCTGCTTCCAACCGAGCGGTAGAATCTGCACGGGCAACTGCGATTTGAAGCGATGCCTGCAGAACACTCCGGTTCAGTGTTGCCAGCGGGTCGCCAACTTTTACACGATCACCTTCCTTAACATTGGCGGCAACAACGATGCCGGTCACCGCGCTTGCTGCAATGCTCTTCAGGTAAGGCTCCGTAAAGCTGCGAACGATCTTCCCGCGCTGTGATCGCATTTGTCCTTCAGTCGCCGGACAACTGATCGCTATCAGCATGGCGATCAACATGAGTTGCGTCTTTTTCATAATATCCATCCATGGCACGCAATCGACAACCGCTCAATACTACATCCATGAGCCGTCCTCAGAACATGCTATTCCTTCTCGATTGATTCTCTTACGGTGTCCATCCATCGGTCACGAAGCATCATCGATTCGCGTTGTTTTCTGTTTCGAATTTCCACACTCATCTGCAGGTTCAGAAGTTCTCGGGAAAAGTCGGCTGACTCTCCCGAACGACTGGCTCTCCGTCGGATCGACTTAGTCAGCGACGAATCGTTGTCAACAAACACAGAGTCGTCCGCTGCCGCGAAAAACTGACACGATCCGGGCTGTCCCTGCCTGGCTGCTCGACCTGCCAACTGCCGATCAATTCGCGGCGACATGTTTGGACTAACACCAACCACATGAAGTCCACCGGCGGCCAGAGCTTTTTGATCGGGTTTGATGTCCGTTCCTCGACCAGCCATATTGGTCGCAATGGAGATCGCGCCAAAGGTCCCGGCCTGAGCGATAATATCCGCTTCCTCTTCGTCCTGAACGCCGTTCAGCACCAGCGGGTCTAACCCCTGAGACTGCAACACGTCCCGCATTTGATGACTTTCTCGAATCGTTTTCGTTCCCACCAGAACAGGCTGGCCCTTGTTGTGACGAGCTTTCACATCTGCAGCAATGGTCGCGAATTTCGAATCCTGCTCAGCAAAGAATCGAGTCTTCAGCATTGCTCGCATACACGGACGATTGGTCGGAATCGCGTTCACGCCGCATGAGTAGGCACTTCGAAACTCATCAATCGCGGATTTGGCGGTCCCCGTCAGGCCAATCACCTGGCCGTACATTTGCAAGAATCGCTGACGTGTAATCTGAGCGGTAGATTCTCGCCCTGGCTGGATCACAAGGCCCTCTTTGGCCTCAACTGCCTGGTGCAGACCGGCTTGCCAAGTGCGATCCGGCTGAATTCGCCCGGTGTACTGATCCACGATTTGGACACTGCCATCGACAACCACGTAATCAATGTCGCGCTGCAACTTCAGTCGAGCCTGCAGCGCATTTTTCAGGTACATGCGCCACGGTCTGGTCAGATGAAGGTTCCGCTCGCTGGCAATAGCCGCGTGACCTCGATCATTCGCGGCATCGCTAACAATGATATTGGGACCAGGCATGCGAACCGTATAATCATCGCCTTCGCTGAACTCATCGGTGATCGCTTTCGCCAGCACATACGGCTTCGGATCGTGATGGTCATCCGTCGGCAGGCTAATGATCAACGGAGTCGTCGCTTCGTCGATCATCACACTGTCGGCTTCATCAACGATGGCCGTGTGAAATTCACTCGTCTGAATGAGATTTCGGTATGGATCTTTTCCCTGAATCCGATTGGAAGTCAGACGACCAAGACGATTCGGGCGATCTCTGCGGAGATGCATCTGATCTCGCAGATAGTCGAAACCAAATTGATAACCTGGACCATAAACAATCTGTTTGCGGTAAGCGCGACGGGAAGCCGATTCGTTCGGTTCTTCAGGTAACAGACTCGATGAAAGTCCAAGAAGTTCAAAGACAGGCTCCATGTCCTCAAGGTCACGAGCAGCCAGGTATGTGTTGGTCGTCGAAACATGCACACTCTCCGCCTGCAAACTCTGAATAGCGGCTAATGCTCCGGTGACCACCGTCTTGCCTTCGCCCGTTTGCATCTCCAGAATCGTGTTTGACCGTCCTTCAGCAAGAGCCCGGATCTGGACGTCGTGCAGGCGGAAACCGTGTACGCTGTGTACAGCGGTTGCAACCAGACCGGCAAACTGTTCCACGTAGTCGAAATCACCAGGTTGTGACGATATTGACTCACGTAAACTGTCTGCGACAGTTGCGATTCTGCTGTCCGGCATACGACCGTACTTCTCCTCAGCTTCTCGAATCCGACGAAACGCCCGACTGGATCGGCGACGAGGCGATTGGAAGGGACGACAAAGTTGAAGTGCTTTCGCGAGTACTGGCATGATGATCACCGGACGTTCAGGTTCAAAAATCGGTGACTCAACGCTGCGCCTTCGTAGCGGCCTTTGACGATTCACCAGCATCCGAAAATCGAAGTCGCGGAATGGCCCAATCCGGAAGTGATGGAAATTTCGATTTCTTCCCTGACTTCAATTCCGGGTCTTCCAATCGATAGACATCAACCTTTGATTGAGGTTCCTGGATTGGTTCGATAATGGTTTCGGACTGATGGATCGGCACGGATTCTCCGGGAACAAATTCAACACCAGAAGACTCAACAGGAATACCGTTCGAAATCGTTTTGAACGTTGAGGATTGAATCGGATACCCCTTGTTCAGAAACAGTGCGTTACATCCACATTCATTTCCGCACGTCATGCTGACATTTTCTGATTGCAGCAGAGTTCCGTTGGCACGCTTCAAACGCAGAATGGACAGGTTGTAGGCGATGATTGAGGACGCATACTCCTGCTCCGCCTCCAGCACTCGTTCCAGTGCCCGCAGCAAAGATTCCAGGTTCAACGATGCTGTGCCAGGGCCATCGACCATTCGCAACCAGCGCTGTTCGATGGTTTCGGCTTCGGTCTTCGCCGCCGCTAACGCCTGGCTCTTGGCTGAGATTTCCTGATACGTGGTATTTACTTCGCGAACAGCAACGTCC
>CAYZYB010000667.1:0-3725 GCA_964481505.1 uncultured Planctomycetaceae bacterium
CCTATTAAAGTGCTGCGGAAGCCGATTCGAGCGATTACTAATCCGAAGATTGTGCCGGTTGAAGAGTCGACGGTCTCACCAAACAGTTTGGTGATCGGTGTTGAAGTCAACGGCGAAGCCCGCGCTTATTCTGTGAATGAACTAACCGGGCCGCAGCGGGAGATCATTAACGATACGCTGGGCGGCACAGCTATTGCCGCCACCTGGTGACACCTTTGCCACAACGGCGTCGTGTACGTCCGAGAAATTGACGAGCAGACGCTCACGTTTCAGGTTTCCGGAAAGCTCTGGATGCGGAGCCTTGTGATGCGAGATCTGGAAACCGGTTCAGAATGGTCTCACCTGCTGGGCCGCGCGATGGCGGGAGAATTGAAGAATCGCGAATTGAAACCCATAGTGTCTGACATGGTGACGTGGGCGGTTTGGAAACAGCAACATCCGCAAACGACTTTGCTGCACATGCCAACTCGCGTGAAGCACTATACAACAGAATTTTATCGTAAGCCGTCCAAGTTCGTCTTTGGATTTGACGCCAACGGTTCGACTTTCGCGCTGCCTATGGACCAAATGCTGAAGCATCCGGTGCATCACTTTCAAGTGGAAACAACACAGCTGCTGGCAACGTTCGACAAAGCGGGCATGGCCATACATTTGTTCGACCCGCAAATCGAAGGTCGATCACTGAATTTTGAAGTCGTTGACGAGCGACTGATGGTGGACCGACAAACAAAAAGTCAATGGGAGCTCTCCAGCGGACGTTGCGTCGATGGAGAGTTGAAAGGCGAAATGCTGACTCAACGCGTCGGAATTATGTCGTACCGGTTTGCATGGGAGAACTTCCATCCCGATTCGAAAGACGTCCGCTTCTAAGAATCAAGTCGTACGTTCAGCCAACGAAAAAAGCCCGACATGTATTGCATGCCAGGCTTCGTCTCAAGAATGCAACCTGCACTCTGCCGTCAACTCGCTACAGCGACAACACAGCGTTTCCGAGCGTCAGCTCGCATTGGCTTGCGGGCATCCCGCACTATGCAGAATCGCGAGCGTATTCGAACATTGGTGTCGACAGGTAGCGTTCGCCTGAGTCTGGCAGGATAACGACGATGGTCTTGCCGGCGTTTTCGTCACGAGCGGCAACTTTCAATGCCGCAGCCATGGCAGCTCCGCAGCTGATGCCGCAAATAATGCCTTCTTCACGAGCCACTCGTGGAGCCATTTCGATGGCTTCTTCGCCGGAAACCTGAACGACTTCGTCGATCAGACTTGTGTCGCAGTTATCCGGAATGAAGCCGGCGCCAATGCCCTGAATTGGATGTTTGCCGGGATCACCTCCGGACAGCACAGGGCTGGTCGTTGGTTCAACAGCGATCGTTTGGACGGGCAGACCTTTTTCGTTTTTCAAATAGCGACTTACGCCTGTGATTGTGCCGCCTGTACCAACACCAGCCACAAAAATGTCGACCTTGCCTTCGGTGTCTTCAAAGATCTCCGGGCCCGTCGTCTTTACATGGATTGCCGGGTTCGCGGGATTCGAAAACTGCTGCGGCATAAAGAAGTTGTCCTGTTCGGACAGTTCCGCGGCCTTGTTGATCGCGCCTTTCATCCCTTCTGCACCGGGGGTCAGCACCAGTTCTGCTCCAAATGCTTTTAACATCATTCTACGTTCAACAGACATGGTGTCCGGCATCGTGAGCGTTAATTTGTAACCGCGAGCCGCACAAACGAAGGCGAGGGCGATCCCGGTGTTGCCACTGGTTGGTTCCACGACTTCCATACCGGGCTTTAGCACACCGCGTTCTTCGGCGTCCCAGATCATCGAAGCGCCAATTCGGCACTTCACGCTATAGGCTGGGTTACGCCCTTCAATTTTAGCCAGCACAGTGGCTTTCAGGCCTTCGGTAAGCCGGTTGATTTTGACCAGGGGAGTGCGACCAATCGAGTACGAATTGTCCTGAAGGATGGGCATCCGTCCGTCTTTCTTCACTGACAGAGTTGGGGGAACTGAAAAACAAAACCTGTCGTGGTTTATCAGAAACCGCCCGTCACGCTAAGAGCATTGTCCACGTTTTGCCGCAAGCTTCCGATTTTTCGGCCGAGCTGACCATCGCCGTCAGACGCGGCAACTGCTTACGAAGTCGTCCCTAAAACCAAATCGCAGGATGCTAAGCGTACGTTCCACCTGCGCTGGGGTGTTCGCGCGGGAGAGCGAAGTCTTCAGAAACAGATCGAATTTCCGACAGCTTGAACGCTTGAAGACGGCTGCGAACCTGAGTTACGCAGACGCGTTGTTGTTGTCCGCCCACCACTCAGCGTCCGAGCATTCCTGGGCCAGTTTGGACAGTACGTCTGCTGGCAGAGTAGTCGCGTCTTCTGCCGCGGTCGTTTCGTGGTTCGGAGTCGTTTCCCGCAGATCCGTTGGTTCTGCGACCACGTATTTTCGAGAATCCTGTTCCACCTCAACAGGCACGCTGTCATCCGGTTGCTGGCTCGCTGCACGCCTGGTCGTCACTTCATTGTTTAGGCTGGCAAGCTGAATGTCGAGGCTACTTTCAAGACTGCTTTCGCCATCATTTTCGACCACAATTCCGCCAACGAAGCTAACAGCATTGCTCCACGGTGTAATCGTGCCGTCTGCCAGAATCGCTCGCACCCAAACACGATAATTCCCGTCTGGTAGAGGCTCAGAGTTTGGCAACGATGGATCAATCGGTGCGAAGCTTGTTCCCGTAATTCCTGCCACATTGATCAACGTAAAGGCACCTTCCTGTTGAGCGATCCAGATTTCGTAGCTGACAGCGTCATGAACACTGATCCAGGTGAAGGTTGGAAAATCGACGACGGCGCCCGCAACCGGAGCAGTGATGACAGTACGACCACCCGTTGCGCGGAAGTGCAGCGGTTCGCTCCAGTCGGAAAATGCGCCTCGATTGTCGACGGCTCGCACCCAAACCGTATAGTCACCCTGAGCGAGGTCATTGGCAAACGTCATCGAAGTGGCGTTGCTGAACGTCTGCAGGAACGGCGGGCGGCTGTTCAGTCTGTGAACCAGCACTTCGTACGTTGCAGCACCATGGATCGTTGTCCACTCAATTGTTGGCCGCAATGCCGTTTCGAATCCACTTGGACTGGCGGGACCGAGCACTGTTGGTGGAACAAGCGTTCCAAAGTTGCTGGGGGCACTCCACGCTCCAAAGACAGTCGGAATGTCTTCACCCTGAATGATCGCTCGCACCCAAAACGTATAAGTGCCAGTTACCAGAGGCTCAGGGATTCGGAAGCCCGTGGTGCTGGCGACGATTTGTCGATACAGAGGAGCCGATCCGGCTGGTGCCGCATCGCTGGTCACGAACACTTCATAATCTGTGGCTCGCGGAACAGCATCCCATGTCAGCAGTGGAGTGCGAAAGAAACTCGGATCCGCGGGGCTCAGGTTCTGTGGCCGAGGTCCAACATCGAATTCACGGAAGTCGCTCCATTGAGAACGGACGCCGTCAATGTCGACTGACCGAACCCAAAGTCGATAGCGGCCAATCTGTAGTGCGTCCGCCTCAGGAATTTCGAAAGACCGAATTTCCTGAGGAAACGTTCGACCAGCGAAGTCCAGAACTTCGTTGCCATCGGCATCCAGCAACGGCGTAAGATTCTGCACGTCGAAGAGTTTGACAACACCAGACGTCAAATCGGTGAGCCAGAATTCGAAGCGTTGAGCTTCGTTGGTCGAAGAC
>CAYZYB010000668.1:0-3721 GCA_964481505.1 uncultured Planctomycetaceae bacterium
TCCCAGGAGCCTGCGTTTTTACGGGTGGAATTTCCCCGGAGAAAACGAAAAAACAGGCTGACGGAAAAAATGAGCGCCAGATCATCGGCGGACTACCGCGTCTTCCGAAATTACTCGGCGCGGTTCAGAAGCAGAAGAATCGGCACAGATTCAGATGCTGGCCTTGTGCAACAGGTCAGATGTCGACAGCTCTGCCATGACTGCCGCGACGTCTGCGGATTCAGAGGCTGTCGGCTCTGATTGTTCGTCTACTGTTGCATCAACCTGGTTTGCGGCAGGAGTCGTGCTGTTAACGACTTCGACATCAGAACGTAGTGCAGTTGTGACAGAATTCAGTGCCAGGAGTTCCGTCGCACTTCCGTCTGTTCGATCATTGCTCGTAACCACGATGTTCACGCGGGAACTCCACGCAGAAATGTGGCGGTCGTTATCCTCTGCCCGGATTGCTCGCACCCAAATTCCGTAGTTGCCATCTTCCAGGACAGGAATGGTGAAGTTGAGTTCGTCGATGACCATTGCCGACACGATCTGGCTCTCCAACAGATTGCCTTCGTCGTCAAAACTGTTTATCCAAACTTCGTACTCTGTCGCCGCTGCAACTGGTGTCCAGGCGAGGTTTCTGCCAACGACTGTTGCTGTCGGCCGCCCGTCAATTCGGAGCGGTAGTCCAGCGTCCCATGCTGTCTGACTTCCGTCGGGGAAGTTCGCTCGCACAGCGACACGATAGTCTATTCCCATCTCCAGCGGATTCGCAATACGGTGCGACAGCTCGGCAATATCATTCTGCAGGTAGACGACTTCATCGCCGTTCGTGACACGAATGTCGTAGCTTGAAGCCCCTGCCAACGAAACCCATTCGATCGTCGGGGTCGCGTCGATCGTTGTTGCAGGTGGAGTGGAAATCAGATTGACGGCGTCACGGAAGAGTTCAAACTCCTGGGGGCTCGACCACGGCGATGATGCTCCCATGCTGTTGGTGCGAATCCAAACGCGATACCTACGATCCGGAAGCTGCGTAATCAACGGAATGTTTGCGCCATTGAGGTCCGGTACGAACTGAAACTGTCGGCCAGCGGCAATGTCCGAAATCCAAACGTCGTAGCTTGCTCCGGTAATTGCATCCCAGTCGATGGTGGCTTCGTTGGTTTCCTGATCCACAGTCACCGTGAAATCTGTGGCGGGTAGATAGTTGCCAAAGTCCAGGCCCCGGAACGTTGTCGGACTTGCTACGTCAACGTCTGCAATGTACTGACGTGGGCTTGGGGCGTTATAGATGAGAGACGGGTCTTCGTGGAATGTGGGATCCAATTGTGTGACCAGAGTTCCCGTGAGTGCGGTTCGTGGACTTCCGTTCCATCGGAAAATCGAGCCATCCGGGACCACGTAGTACCACGACCTGCCAGGAGCCGTAGAACCATTTTCAGCCAGCCCGTAGAACCATTTTTCATTGAGTCCTCCCCAGTTCAGGAAGTCGTTGTCTGTGGCTGCGAACTGCCGTTCTGCGTCGAGGTTGAACGCGGCGATGGTGCTGGGACTGTTGGGTGCAGTCTGTATCCAGCCTTCGGGCACGACTTCCTGGACAACGTAGGTTCCGGCGGGAACATCAGTGAAAGAGTAAACTCCGGTTTCGGTTTCGGGATCGATGGAACTGTCCCCGTTGAGGTCGATGCTCCGAGTCGTTGTGGTGGCGACTACAGTGTTCTGGTCGAGGTCTCGCAGTTCGACCGTCCATCCGTTGAGAAATTGTTCGTCGAAGTTGCGATTGCCGTCCTGGTCTGCATCCTGAAACGCGCGGCCAGTGATCACTGTTCCTGATCGCAAAATGTTCACATTGATAAGTGCGTCGAATCCAGGGCCCACTTCCATTCCTGGTCCGATTTCCACAACGACCGTATTGCCGTTGAAGGAGACGTTTGGTTGTAGCGATGAATTTGTTGACGCCGAGACCGCTGAGATGGATTCGTTGGAAGCCAGATCGAATGTGAAGTAATACCGATCGAATGTGCCATTCGGTACGACGCCGGGTTGCACAGAAATTGGTGCTCCGGAACGGTTGAATGTCATCGAAATCGTGTTGGCATCGATATCGATGTCATAGGCGCCAGAGAATGAGGCGAATTCCGGGTCTGAAGAGTCGTCCGCCACAATAGTGTTGCCGGTCGGGCCGAATGGCCGCTCGACTCCGGCAGGAGTGGCCTGGGCGGTTTCAATGGTGTTGCTGACCAGTGCTCTTGTGCCAATCAGTGTCAGCAGTGTGCGAGACTCAAGGCTTTCGGTGGCCTGCGTCGCGGGATTCTGCCTGGCGATTGAGCGTCGAGACTTTCGGCTGGAACGAAATTGGTTCAGGATTGACTTAAGGGCGAATTCAACAGACATCGTGATGACTCTCTGGAATGCTGAGTGCTAAAGGAGACTCGGTCTGGGTGTATCAGAGAAGATAAAACGGCTATGAGGCAAAAACAACAACTGACAGCGCAGGATTATCGCGCGCAGGAAGGCTCTTTCTGGGCGAATCGGCGCTCTCGGGATCGGGATTGAGTCGAACCCGATGGTCCCGGGGATACCAGCCGAGACTTCATAGCCTTAGCAGGGGGTAACCGTCTTAACCGGACCATCTGACGCCGACACGACAGAAAAGACGCAACCGCCAGCAATTGCTAACTGCGCTGACCGAGTCGGATCAACCGTTACAAACACGGAATTGGACTGTCGCTGTTGCTGTGCCGATGCAGGATGTGTTTCTCCCCATATTGCCAATTAGCTACCAGCGGTGATGAGAACTTGTTGGCGTTGAGCCAGGTTTTCAGAGCCACAACGGATCGTTTCCGGGCGGTAGCTCGCATCGGCTGTGGGTCGCCCCGCCTGACCCGCATTAGGGTGGATCGTAGCCGCCTGCGTTCCACGGATGGCAGCGGGTGATGCGGCACAGGCCCCGCCAGCTACCACGCACGACGCCATACTTCTGGACGGCCAGAATGTAGTATTCACTGCATGATGGATGAAAACGACACGTTTTGCCCAGCAGTGGACTGAGCACTTTTTGATAGCCGCGAACCAGCAGAATCGCGGCTAAGCCCGGCAACGCCAGTAGCCATCGGACGAGCTTCACGATGGCTGCTCCGCGCCGCGATCTTTTTTCGGTGTTGGCAGTCTCTTCGCCAGTTTTCGGGCCAGGCGTTGTAATGATGACTGATAGTCCGTTAACGTCGAATCCGATCGCTGTCTCGGCACCACCACGAAGTCGACTCCCTGCGGCAGCTTTTGTTGAGACAGCCGGAAAGCTTCTCGCAGCAGACGCTTCTTGCGATTGCGAGCAACCGCGTTTCCGTGCTTCCTGGAAACGCTGACTCCCAGACGTGAAGTTTTTGTGTCGTTGCGTAACACAAACACCAGCAGGTGATCATCACCCGATCGCACGCCGCCATCGTAGCACCGGCGAAATTCGTCGGTGCTGCGAAGGCGTTGGTCTTTGGAGAACTTTTGTGTCACGAAACTCTTCTCGCGCGGCGACCGTTGTTGTCGCTACGATGCTGCCAGCGCCTGATCGAGATCGGCGGTGATGTCGTCGATGTGTTCAATGCCGACGGACAGTCGAACCATTTCCGGTGGAATGCCACCGGCAACCTGTTGTTCTTCGGTCATCTGCGAATGCGTCGTCGTAGCCGGATGAATGGCAAGGCTCTTGGCATCGCCCACGTTGGCCAGGTGACTGAACAGCTGC
>CAYZYB010000669.1:0-3721 GCA_964481505.1 uncultured Planctomycetaceae bacterium
GCGGAGCCTCCAGCGAACAACAATAGCGCCGACACGAACTCTCGTCTTCGAGCAGCGACAACAGGCCGAAAACTTAGTTTTGGCATTTCCGCGTCGGTCAAAAGTGTCCGATCCGCCACACATTCGCGGCAAACATTGCCAGCCTTCCGTTGTGGCATTGACAGGATTATCCTGTCAAATTCCACACATTCCAAATATGCCAAATCTATGTTGCAGACACTCCAAACAGCAGTCATCACTCTATCGCTGACAACGATTGGAATTGCTCAGGCTTCGGACAACCTGGTTGGCAATCCTGGCGTTGAGAACGGCGACGGTGCTCCGACAGGCTGGAAGTTTTCCAGCTGGGAGGATTCCGTCGGCGTGTGGGACGATCAAGTGGCTGTTGGTGACGGCAGGAGCCTGAAGTTATCCGGTCTGAATGGTGGTTGGAATACAACAGTCAACGTGCAGGCGGGCAAGCTGCATAACCTTTCGCTCAGTTATCGACAGGTCGGCGGCCGCGCGAAGATTGTTACGTATGTTCGCGTTTTAAAGAGCGGCAAAAAACCGTTGCTGTATCGCACTCACTTTGCCACGCCAGCCGACAAGCAAAGCGGTTTTGTTGACGGACAGTTCGTCGAAGGCGCGGATGAACACGGCTGGGTTCGCTACGACGCCGGAACCTTTATGGCTCCCACGGATGCAACATCGGTGTCTTTGTTAGTGAAACTGGTGGGCACTTCTCCTGAAACGACGCTCTGGCTGGACGACTTTCACGTCGCTGCCTTCACGCCGCAGGCGATTCCTGAAACCGCCGCAACGTTGCAACAAATCGATGGTGCATACATCTGGACGGATGACGCCAACCGCAAAATTCTCATCGACCAGGCAATCCCCGATCGTAAACAGGGCGAACCACTGTCCCTGGATCTCGCTCGCGGCGAGTACGGAGTCTTTCAGGTCGCAGTCACTCCAGACACAACATGGAAACAGGTCGAATGGAAGTGGGAGCGATTTGCATCCGGCGCCGCCGATCTCGACTTCCAACTGAACTGCCGAAAGGTGGAATATGTCAACATCGACGATGCTCGAAAACCATTCGGACGATCGGGGCTGCATCCAGACCCATTGACGGAATCGATCCCATGCGACATTGCGCCCAACACAAACCAGACGTTCTGGTTCATGCTCAACATTCCCCGAAACCAACCACCGGGAAGCTACAACACCACGCTCCGGCTGTTCCGTAACGGTTCAGATGTCGCCAATGTGCCACTGCGTGTTCGAGTCCGCGATTTTGCACTTCCAGCTCAACCGACGATCGACGTCGTTTCGCGAATGCACAGCGCCGAAGTCCGATCGGCGGAAGCAGGGGACGACGATGATGTTCTGAAACGATATTACGACAGCTATTTTTCGCATCGCACACGCTGTGCGGTCGCTGCGCCGGTTGGAGTTCGACTGAAGGGCAACAAAGCAACTGTCAACAGCGAACGCTACGTCGTACACCGACGATACGTGTGCGACAAGTTCGGAAAACGACCGTTCTTTCTGCCCGCGCTTTGGATCAGTCACAGCCACCACCAGATGCCGCCAGACGCCAGCTGGAAAGGCCGACGCGTGTTCGCCGACGCTGCGATGGATCGGCTGGATCCGGACTTCGAACGTCCGTTTCGCGATTTCGCAATACAGCTTATTGAAACACTGAAGCAGGAAGACCTCTTCGATCAACCCATTATGCGTTTCATCGACGAACCAGCGCTAAACCACGCGCCCACGCGAACCGCCATTCGTACGCTCGCAAAGTTCCTCAAGTCGATCGATCCCCGCATCCGCATTGCTTTAACAACAACATCACCTCACCCCGAATTATTTTCCGTCATCGACCACTGGGTTCTTCACACAGACGCCTGGGACCGCGGTCTCGCAAACATCACCGCCGCGCGTGCCGCTGGCAATCGGATTTCTGTTTACAACAACGGCATCGCATACGTCGAACAGGAACGAATTCGTATCCGTCTGTGGCCGTGGTTGCTGAAAAAGTACAAGGTCTCGGGAACATATTCGTGGTGCGGCACAACCAACTGGAGAAAAGAACGAGCGGACCCGTGGAACAACGGCATCAGCTATTTTGAAGTGCTGTTCTATCCACCACGCCACAGCAACGAACATGGCCCGATCGAATCAGTTCGCTGGGAATTGTTTCGCCAGGGACTTCAGGACTACGAATACCTAAAGTTGACTGAACACCTCATCGAAAAGTGCGAAGCCAAGAGTACGACAGCTGCAACAAAGGCCGCAACCACCGGACGCATCGCGCTGGACAGTGCCATGAGTCTTGTCGAACGCTGGCCACGAGTCCGCCCGACAAACGACCGGCCGTATACGCGAGATGTCACCAAACTGAGAACTGCTCGCAAACAGTTGGCGGATGCAATTGAGGCCATGAAGCAAAGCCTGGGGCAATAGACAGCAACAGCATTCGCGTAATCGACTGCGGTGTCGCTCGCCATCAAAGTCTGCTTCGAAACTGACTCCGTTGAAATCACCTTGTAACAGAACCAATCGCTCATGATCCTTGCCGTCAACACAGTCAATTCCAGGCGATGCAACATTCACGGCTGCAGAATGGCGATGCTGCTGTTCGCGACCTGCGCTGCTGTCGGCGCCGTTTGCAGTGCTGACGAACCACTGGCTTTTGAATCGTTCGACAAAATCGACTGTCATTCGCACCTACGTTACACGGGCCGCGAAATGGCAGAACGAGCTCGCGTGATGCGGTTTCGTTTGATCAACATCAGCACCAATAACTTCGACATCGAATGGCAGGCTCGGCTTGCAAGGCAGCAGCGGAACCATTTTCCTGGTACCGTCGAACACGTCACTGCTTTCAGTATGCAGGGCTTCGCCGAACCGTGGTGGAGCAAAACCACCATCGATCAGATCGACCGCTCAATCGACAACGACGGCGCCATTGGTGTGAAGATCTGGAAGGACGTCGGCATGCATTTCCGAACTCCCAACGGTGATTTCGTGATGATCGATGACGAGCGGTTCACTCCACTGCTAAAACATCTCGAAACACGCGGCGTGACTCTGGTTCTGCACATGGCAGACCCGATTGAATACTGGCAGTCGCCTGAACAAATTGAACCAAATTCGGTCCGCCACCGAATCGTGAAAAACGGCGGCTTGTATGTGATGCACGGCAGAAAAAATGTCCCAGCACACCAGGGCATCATGGCCGCGCGGGATCGAGTGGTCGCTCGTCACCCCAATCTCAGGATTGTTGGCGTCCACCTGGCGAGCCTGGAACATAGCCTCGAAGAAATCGGTCAGCGGCTGGACAGCTATCCGAATTTCGCCATCGACACCGCCGCCAGAATGCGCGATCTGGTTCGCTACGACCGTGACGAATTGCGAGCGTTCTTCATTCGCTACCAGGACCGCATCATTTACGGCACAGACATGTCCATCAAACCACACCACAACGGTCAAAAAAAGAGCGAGGAACTCATGGCTCGCTGGCACCGCGACTGGAATCTGCTGGCAGGCAGCAAGGAAACCGACGTCAAAACGCTGACCGGCGACAGTAAATACGCCGGTCTTGCTCTACCAGAAAGCGTCCTCAGAAAAATCTACCGCGAAAACGCTCTGAAATGGTTTCCGAAGATGGCCAGGCCGTAATGGCAAGGGTGGTCGGGGTTGGAGCGAGGCACGAGCGAAACCCCGGGGTTTC
>CAYZYB010000670.1:0-3721 GCA_964481505.1 uncultured Planctomycetaceae bacterium
GTCTAACGCCGGGCTTTCCAGTTCAATTTTCCTGCTCTCCTCTGCTTGAACAAACGCCGTCGACACAGCATATATCAACGATTCGGGCTTCCATGTCACCGTGATTTCGATGGACTTCACCAGAGGTCGTTCGGGCTCTGCGCTCGGTCCGGCGGCCGTATTCCAGAAACGAGAGGTCGTCGGCAAGAGCATGATCCCTGAAGAATCACATAGTCGGCGTTCAAGGGATTCAGTGAAGCTGGCTACCATCTGCTGACCACCAACTGCCAGTCCATTCGTAGCAACCTTCGAGATCGTGACGCGTCGGCATTGATCGCGGGGAGCCGAACTTTTTTTAATCACTTCCGGCAACAGAGTCCGCAGCATCTCCGGCAGCACAGAAGTCTTGTCGTCTGTGACGGTCTGATCCGCCAGCAGTTCACCCGACTTTGAATCATAGGCGCTGAATCCGGAAAGGCTTCCGGTTCGCGTCACACCAATGTTCAGAATGATATCTGCTTGGCCATCCCGTTTCCTGACAACATTGGACGACCAGAGACCCCGACTAAAGTCATCCCCAGCTGGAGTTTCGCCAAACTGCAGTTCAATTCCATTCAGAGTTGTCGTGGACAATACTTGCTGCAGGTCGTTTTGAGCGGGATTTCCGGAAGGAAGCAGAACTTCAACGAGAACGGCTTCATCTGCCATTACATGCGAGCAGAGAGCGAACACGGATGGAAGGAGGCTGAGGGCACGAAACATAGTGCTACTCCAAAAGGGCGTTTGCTTGAATGAGGCGCTGCGACGACCTCAAAGCCCTAGTCTACGTAACACCTTAGTGGCGTCAATCTCATCACGCGGCAGTATCGCAATCTGGTGGTAATAAAGGTGTTAGTAACTCTTGCTTGTTTTCTGGGCCTGCCCCTGGACAAGCGGTGCGCGTGTTTGGCCGCCGATTCCAAGGTGGACCAGTTTGCCGCGAGTCATTCACAGCAGCGTTTTTGCTGGCGAAGACTACAATCGTGGCTGCCGCCCTTCCCACGTTGCCGGGCTTCCTGCTAAGCTAGACATTTGGAACGCAGGTTGACAGGCCTGTGGTGGTTGCCGGGTTTTGCAATTTTCGCCTCACTTCCCAGTCTTCCACGGTTGCCAGTTTTGTGAGATAGTGAAATCGGTTGAGGCGCATAGACAGGAACACAAGCGATGGCAAAAGCACGAGGAAAATCGACTCCACCAAAGGCTACCAAAGCTAAAGGCGGCGAAGGAAACGCCATGCTGGACAACGCAGTTGGGCAGATCGAAAAGCTGTTCGGCACCGGTTCTATCATGAAGCTGAATTCCGAAGCCGATGCGGCCGGGATTCCTGGAATCTCAACGGGTGCGTTGTCGCTCGACCTGGCTCTTGGTGGACGCGGGTTCCCTCGTGGTCGAATTATCGAAGTCTATGGTCCGGAATCGAGCGGTAAAACGACCCTGGCTTTACACTCAATCGCCAGCGCTCAGAAAGCTGGTGGAGTTGCTGCGTTCGTCGATGCGGAACACGCGCTGGACCCGTCATGGGCCCGCAAGATTGGTGTCAATCTGGATGAGCTTCTTGTCAGTCAGCCGTCGTACGGTGAAGAAGGGTTACAGATTGTTGAGATGCTGGTGAAGTCGAACGCTGTCGATATTATCGTCGTTGACTCGGTCGCTGCCCTGGTTCCCAAGAAGGAACTCGACGGTGAAATCGGCGACAGCCACGTTGGTCTGCAGGCTCGAATGATGAGCCAGGCGATGCGGAAACTGACGGGGATCATCAATCGCGCCAAGACAACGGTGATCTTCATCAACCAGATTCGTGAAAAGATTGGTGTGATGTTCGGAAGTCCGGAAACGACACCCGGCGGTCGAGCTCTGAAGTTCTACAGTTCGGCTCGCGTGGATGTTCGGCGTGCGAGTTCGATCAAGGACGGGGATATTCAGATCGGCATTCGCATGCGTGCCAAAATCGTAAAGAACAAAGTTGCGCCGCCGTTTCGAATCGCGGAATTCGACATGTACGGGCGCTGCGGAATCAGTATGGAAGCGGACCTGCTGGACATGGCGGTTGAAGAGAAGATCATCGACCGTAGCGGCAGTTGGTTTTCGTACGGCAAAAACAAGCTGGGACAGGGCCGCGATCGTGCTCGCCAGTTTCTGGAAGAGAACCCCGATGCTGTGACTGAGATCCGCAACAAAGTGCTCGTGGCAAAAGGATTTCCGACAACGGAGCCGCCACCAGTCGAAGCTGGAGCGCCGATTGAAGACGCGGAATAAGCAATCTGCAGCGAGAAATATCGACTCAGCCACAGGTTCCGACCTGTGGCTGTTTTCGTTTGCGGATCACGGATCTGGCCATTCCGTGTTCAAAACGCTGAACGCTCAAAACGTCGACTTCCGCTCAATTGGCCTGCTTTTTCGTCTCGAATTCGAGATCCACCTGAAAATTGCTCGCCCAGGACATACCACTCCCCTGCTCTGCCATTGATTCGCCGTGCAGGCAGGTTTTTTTTGTGTAAACTCCCGGCACAACTGACGATGTAATGTCGGACCATTGGGGATTGCACGGCTTCGCCGCCGTCGCAGAATGATTCGGAATAGCGTACCGATTCTGTTGCCGCGACCGCGATGCCCCGAGCGATCTTGCGACTGCCAACACCACCTGTTGATGCTGTGATATGAAAACCAACGAACTCCGTGAAAAGTATCTTTCGTTCTTTGAATCCAAAGGATGCGTTCGCCGGCCCAGCGATGTGCTTGTCCCGAAGGACGACCCGACCGTGCTGTTTACTCCCGCCGGGATGAATCAGTTCAAGAACGAATTCATGGGCATCGGGAAGCTCGAATTTACCGCCGCAACAACCTGTCAAAAGTGTTTGCGCACGGGAGATATCAGCAACGTTGGTGTGACTCCGTATCATCACACGTTCTTCGAGATGCTGGGCAACTTTTCGTTTGGGGATTACTTCAAACGTGACGCCATCCATTGGGCCTGGGAATTCCTCACCGATAAAAAATGGCTGGGGCTGGAGCCCGATCGACTGACCGTCAGTGTCTACAAGGGCAAGTGGGGATTCGACGAAGAAGCATTCAACATTTGGAAAGATGAAATCGGCCGTCCGGTCGACAGCATCGCATGTCTCGAAGAAGACGAAAACTATTGGCCCGCGAGTTCGCCGAGTGACGGTCCGGACGGTGTTTGCGGACCTTGCAGTGAGATCTTTTATCATCCTCCTGGCATGGATGGTGATGTGGAAATCTGGAACCTTGTCTTTACGCAGTTCAATCGTGTTGGTGATCCACCGGACAACCTGCGACCGCTTCCGTCAAAGAACATCGATACGGGTATGGGGCTCGAACGCACGGCCGCTGTATTACAGGGAGTTGCCGGCGTTAGCAATTTCGAAAATGACTTGCTGAAGCCACTTTGCCTCGCGGCTGCGGATGTTGTTGGCGTGAAGTACGACTTCGACGCTCCGGCCGGGCGTCCGATTCGTCGAATTGCCGACCATGTTCGAGCGGCGACGTTTGCAATGCATGAAGGTGTCGTGCCGGACAAAAACAACGAAAGCTACGTGATCCGGCAGTTGGTTCGCCGGGCTGTTTTGGAAGGCTATTTGCTCGGTAAAAAGGAACCATTCCTGTACGAAATTGTTCCGGCCGTGGTTGACGCAATGAAGGACGCCTATCCTGAAATTGCTGAGACTGTCGACGGTGTTCAGAA
>CAYZYB010000671.1:0-3713 GCA_964481505.1 uncultured Planctomycetaceae bacterium
ACCCCCGACCTGCGGCAGCTGTCGTCTCTTGCCGACGAACACATTCTGCGACGCACCAAAGACCTCGTGATGAAAGACATGCCGCCACGCATTGACCGCGATGCGGAACTGGAACTCACCGAAGCTCAACAGTACGCCTACACGGTCGCTGAAAAGGAAGGCATCATTCAGCTCAACGATCTCGGCGATTCGATAAGCGTTCAGCATGTCTTTGAACTCGTCATGCGACTAAAACAGATCACCAACTACGACCCGCTGACAAACGAAAGTGCCAAACTCGAACGTCTCGTCGCGGACATGGAAGAAATCGCGGCCAGCGGCGGCAAGGCGATCCTGTTTAGTCAGTGGACCAAGCCACTGAACTGGCTGGCCGAGCGGCTTCAGCAATTTAACCCGCTGATCTATCACGGCGGTGTTCCCACCAAACAACGTGAACCAATTTTGGCGAAGTTCAAAGACGATCCGGATTCCCACATCATCCTCATGAGCTACGGAACCGGTGCCGTTGGGTTGAACCTTCAGTTCGCTCACTATGTCTTCCTCTACGACCGCTGGTGGAATCCGGCGATCGAAGATCAGGCGATCAATCGAGCTCACCGTATCGGCGTCACGGCCCCGGTCATCGTGACTCGTTTCATTTGCAAAGATACGATCGAAGAACGCATCGATCGGGTGCTTCGCGAAAAACGAGAAATCGCGGAAGCCATCCTCGGCGACGGCGACAACGAAAACGTTTCTTTGGGCCTCAACGCATCCGAAATCTTCGGCCTCTTCGACCTTAAAAAACGAACCACAAAAGGCAACGCCAAAAGCATCGGCCCCACCGCTCCCAAAGCCGCTTAGGCCGGGCAGCCCCGGCGGGCGATGGCGTGGGGCGATGGGTTTCTGCGACAGTTTGCCTGGCCGCCGAGGGAGATCTGTGGGGTCGGAGGGGGGACGGTTTGGTGGCTTGTGGGGATGAATTGGGAGAAACGGCGATTCTGATGTACTGGCCGGGAAAACAACGATTGAAAAGTAAGCCTCAACCTTGATCCACGGAATCGTCGGGGATATCATTCCGCCCCGTCGCACGAAAACGTGGCGAAAATATGGTGGGTATAGCTCAGTTGGTTAGAGCGCCGGATTGTGATTCCGGAGGTCGCCGGTTCAAATCCGGTTACTCACCCTTTATATGCGAAAAGGCTGACTTTTTGAGTCAGCCTTTTCGCATTTGCCTCTCCAGCGGCTTATTCCGAGTGTTGACCGTGCGTTGGCAGAGTGCCATCGAGATGCCACCGCACCAGATCATCACAGTCAACGAGAATGATCTTGTCTGAGAGGTTAGCGCTTTCCTTGGCTTCTGTGGTGAAGCGACTCGTAGTTACGATGTAGCCCCACAACGCCCGTTGTTCCTCAACAACACCCTTGAATTGTTGGACAACCGGCCTGCCGACTTTGTTCTGCTCGCTATTCCTTTTGCATTGGACAATAAGCAAGCCGTCCGGATGCGTTACAAATCCGTCAACTCCGAAATCATTGGATCGAGGAGTGACACCGACGGGGTGACCTTCGGACTCAAACAACGCCATTATATGTCGTTCAAAGTCGATTGGATCCATAGCCCGAAGCGTAGCAATCAAGTCAGCACTTCCCTTCGGCACATCTTGTCTTCTTGGTACAGAAACCTCTTCCCGAAGAGCCTGCAAGATCTCCTTTGACGCCCGACGCTTTGCTTCCAATGCCAACATCGCAACCAGCAATCTTGTCAGCGGGTCTCGGACTGTCTTGTCCTTCACAAATGCTTCGATAACTGCCGTTACGCCAACTGTTCCGAGGAACAGAATTAATACCACGGGAAGGCCAATGGCGCTCCCGAAAGCTGCCACCCCGGCGCCTTGAGCCCCAAACATTGCAGTGCCGAGTACCGCGACCGGAATCGCCGCTTTGATCGACATCGGTAGATCAGATCCGCGGTATGACTCAAACGTTTTCTTTGCGGTACTTGCCAAGAGTCCTGCGATTCGCTTGCCGCTTAGTGTTTCATAAAGTGCGGATGCGATTTCACGCTTGGTGCCTCCAGCTTGAAGTATACCACGAGCTTGAATGAGCCAAGCGATTACTTCTTTACGTGATCGATCTTCCGAAATCGAGCTGATTACTGCGACGAAAGCAGCGGTCAACTTAGCTCGAGCCCACGATGAGTTGTTTGAACGATCCGTTTCCGAGTTGAAGCCCGCTGACGAGTCTTGTGATTCTTCAGCGGATTTTTCGTCGCGTTTGGAACCTCTAAACCACCTCATTGTTCTACACCGGCCGCACCGGATCACCTGCCAGCGGCAACTTCACTGTTTGCTTCGTCCACGCAGCCTGATAGATCGCGAGGATGATTTCGACGCTCTTGCGGCCGTCGATGCCGTCGACGCTTGGGGTAGTGCCGTTTTGGATTGCTTTTACGAAATCGGTCAGCTGAGCTCGGTGGCCTTCATGCGAAATCGCTTTGGGGTCAGCGGCTCCGCCCGTGTTGGCGGAACCTGGTTTGAACTGCTCGCGGATCTCACTGTCTTTGGCGTCTTCTTCTGCGAATTCCCAGCGAACGACGTCGTCCTGTTCGACGATGGCGGTTCCCTGACTACCGTGGATTTCTGTTTTCTTCAGCAGCCCCGGCCAGGCGGCGGTGGTGGCTTCGATCACGCCAATGGCGCCGTTGGCAAATCGCAGGGTGGCAACGCCGACGTCTTCGACTTCGATGCGTTCGTGAGCCAGCGTGTCTGTCATGCCGTTGACTTCAACAACATCGCCCATCAGCCAGTAGAGCTGGTCGACCTGATGAATGGCCTGGTTCATGTACGCTCCACCGCCATCCATGCCCCATGTGCCCCGCCATCCGCCGCTGTCGTAGTATTCCTGAGTTCGCCACCATTTGACGTAGGTGTCGGCCAGCGTCAGGCGACCGAACCGACCGCTGTCGACGGCGGCTTTTAGTGCCATGTTGACCGGAGTGAATCGTGATGGGAAAATTGCACACAGTCGAACGTTGTTCTTTTCGCAGGCGTTGATGATGTCGTCGCAGCGAGCCAGCGTGATTTCGAGTGGCTTTTCGACGACGACATGTTTGCCAGCGTTGGCGGCTTCAACGGCAAGGTCGCGATGTGCTCCACTGGGCGTGCACACATTGACGATGTGGACATCCGGATCGGCCAGCATATCGGCGAGGCTGGTGTAGGCTTTGCAGCCGTATTCCGCGGCGAAGGCTGTGGCACGTTCTTCCACTGTATCGCAGCAGGCGACAACGCTGGCGTTCGGGATTTCGGCAATAGCTTTCGCATGAAAGTGCGAAATCATGCCGGTTCCGACAATTCCAAATCCGGTAGACATGGTTTGAATTTTCACTTTTCAGAGTACAGTGTTCAGGTTAATTTCACGCGGCAGAATTTTTTCTTGCCTGCCCACACCAGCATATCGTTTTCGACTGTGATTTTCTGGTTCGCGTCCTCAATCACCTTCTTTTCTTCACCAAGTTTTGCGCCCTTGCCCTTGATCAGCCGTCGGGCTTCTCCATTGGATGTCTGGAGTCCCAGTTTGACCAGCAACAGGTAGGCGGGAAGGTCGCCGTCTTCGAGGTCCGCGCTACTAAGGGCGACTTCCGGAATATCCGCCGGCAGCCCGCCTCCACGAATTTCGCTGCGCCATCGCTCTGCGCTTGCAGCCCCCTGCCCTGCTCCGTGGTACTGGTC